>NZ_JBMDJT010000023.1:0-41591 GCF_057809335.1 Microbacterium sp. FG3
GCGAGGCGGGGCCCGAGCGTGCGGGCGCCATTGCGCCCGCCCCACGCGCGGCCGTCGCGACGCGACGGCCCGAGCCCGCAAGTGCACGCCGAAGGCGTGCGCGCAGCGGGCGAGCCACGCGTGCACGGCTGTCGCGGGCCCGCGACAGCCCGCGCCTGAGGAGCGGCCCCGCGAAGCGGGGCCCGACGAGGGCGAGAGTTCTGGTAGTGTAGAACACTGTCTGCGCGCACTCCTGCGCGTAGTTCGTGCATTCCCCACCTGAACACAGCCCGCGAGGGCGGGTGCGGCATGTGCAGACAAGAGATCTTGGGTGGTCCCGTCCGGGGTCACGGTATTGAAGGAGAGTGAACCATGGCTGCTGTGTGCCAGGTGACCGGCGCCACGCCTGGATTCGGTCACAACATTTCGCACTCGCACCGACGGACGAAGCGTCGCTTCGACCCGAACGTGCAGAAGAAGACGTACTACGTTCCGTCGCTCGGCCGTAAGGTCACGCTGAACGTCTCGGCCAAGGGCATCAAGGTCATCGACGCCCGCGGCATCGAGTCGGTCGTCAAGGACCTGATCGCGAAGGGTGTGAAGCTCTAATGGCCAAGAAGGCTCAGGACATCCGTCCGATCATCAAGCTGCGTTCGACCGCGGGCACGGGCTACACCTACGTGACCAAGAAGAACCGCCGCAACAACCCCGATCGCCTCGTGCTGAAGAAGTACGACCCGGTCGTCCGCAAGCACGTCGAGTTCCGAGAGGAGCGTTGATCCATGGCCAAGAAGAGCAAGATCGCGCGTAATGAGCAGCGCAAGGTCATCGTGGCCCGCTACGCCGAGCAGCGCGCGCAGCTGAAGAAGACGCTCGTCGACCCGAACGCGTCGGACGACGAGCGCGAGGCCGCCCGCGTCGGCCTGCAGAAGCTGCCCCGCAACGCCTCGCCGGTGCGCGTGCGTTCGCGTGACGCCATCGACGGCCGCCCCCGCGGTGTGCTGACGAAGTTCGGCATCTCGCGTGTGCGCTTCCGCGACATGGCGCACCGTGGCGAGCTGCCCGGCGTCACCAAGTCGAGCTGGTAATCAGTTCGACTTTGACAGCACTGTCGTCCTGGTAAGCACCAGAGCCGCGACAAGGGCGGGATCTCCTCCGGGAGGTCCCGCCCTTTCGCGTCGGCGGCCCCGGTGCCGCGCCGATAGCATCGGCGTATGCAGCTGGATCCGCTCTTCGCCGAGCGACTGAGACGCGAGCGCAAGTACTGGGTCTCCCAGGCGCTGCGCCGCCTGAAGACGCGGCTCGGGTGGCCCTGGTTCATGCGGCCGACCGCCGAGCAGGGCGTGGAGGCGGCCAGCCCCGCCGAGAAGGACGTCGCGCGCCGTGCCGCCCGCGCCGAGACGCAGAAGGCGATCAGGGAGCACCGCCCGCACGCCTCGCAACGGCGCGCCGCGCACCGGCGCCAGGCGAGGAACTGGGATCGCAAGGAGCTCGCGAAGTCCGGCGTGCCGGGCCCGGAGGTGCGCACGGCCGAGCACGTCGTGCCGGTCGAGGGCTACCCCGACGTGCGGGTGCGCGTCTACTACCCGGCCGCCGACTGGGACATCGCCGCCGAGGGGCCGATCCCCGCCTGCCTGACGTTCTTCGGCGGCGCGTTCCGGATCGGCGGGATCGACTTCCCGACGACCGACGCGGTGAACCGGCGGCGCGCGGCCGAGGCCCGCGTGGCGATGGTGGCGGTCGATTACGTGCTCGCTCCCGAGCAGAAGTTCCCCACCCAGGTGGAGCAGGGGCTCGCCGCGCTGCGCTGGCTCTTCGAGCGCGCCGACGAGCTCGGGTTCGACGCGGGCCGTGTCGCCCTGCAGGGCACGTCGGCCGGTGGCAACATCGCCGCCGCCGTGGCCCTGGCCAACCGCGACAGGGACGCCCTGCCGCTGCGCGGCCAGCTGCTCGAGGTGCCGGTGGTCGACCTCACCGGCCGCCACATCGACTTCGCCGCCACGCGCGCGCTCGGCATCCCGACCATCATCATGGCGCGCGAGCTCCTCTCCGTCGCGCGCACGTACCTGCCGCACCGGCGCGACGCGAAGAACCCGCTGGCCTCGCCGATGCGGGCCGCGTCGTTGGCCGGGCTGCCGCCCGCCGTGGTCTTCACCGCCGAGTACGACCCGCTGCGCGGCGACGGCGCGGCGTACGCGGCGGCGCTGCGCGAGGCCGGCGTCGAGGCCAGCGCGGTGCAGTACCTGGGCGTGCCGCACGACGCCGCGGTGTACGCCGGGGTGCTGCCCGCCGCGCGCCGCTGGCATCGCGACGTCGTGGCCGCGCTGCGTCTGCTGCACGACTGACGGGCGGCCTCATCCGTCACATCCGTCACGCCGCGGGGGCGACACGCCGCCCGGATTGCGGCAAAAGCCGCGAAAATCCGCGGAATGCCGGGGCTCGTTGATACATTCAAGGCGGTCGAACGACCACCCGGGGGCAACCGCTCCCGGCCGATAACACCACGTTCTGCGGCGTCCTTCGCCGCTGGAGGATGACATGGCCGACAAGAACATCACCAAGACCGAGCTCGTTGCGAGCATCGCGAGCGCGACCGGTCAGAGCCAGGCCGCCGTCTCGAGCGTGCTCGACGCGCTCTTCACGACCGTGTCCGAGGCCGTCGCCAAGGGCTCGAAGGTCTCGATCCCCGGCTGGATCGCCTTCGAGCAGGTCGAGACCGCCGCTCGCACCGGCCGCAACCCGCAGACCGGCGCCGAGATCAAGATCCCGGCCGGCAAGCGCGTCAAGGTGACCGCCGGCTCGAAGCTGAAGAGCGCCGTCAAGTAAGACCGCGTTCCCAGGGCCGCCCTCCGGGGCGGCCCTTTTCGCGTCTTCGTTCAGGCGGCGCGAAATAGGCTGATCGGGTGACTCCCCGCCTCCTGCGCGTCGCCGGCCCGGCGATCCTGCTCCTCGCCGCCGTCGCGGCCGTCGCGTGGGCGCTCGCCTTCGCGGGCGGGGCGGATCCCCTGGCGATCGGCGACGCCGGGCCCCTCGTGCGGTGGGGCCTGCCGGTGGCCAAGCTGCTCGTGAACCTCTCGGCCGCGGCGATGCTCGGCTCGCTCGTGCTGGCGCTGTTCGCCATGCGTCAGGGCGAGCGGGAGTTCGACGCCTCGCTCGACACCGCCTCGATCGGCGCCGCCGTGTTCACCGTGGCGTCGGGCACGGTGGCCTTCCTCACCTTCCTCGACGTGTTCAACGCGCAGCTGAGCGCCGGTCCGGAGTTCGGCGCGCAGCTGGGCCGGTTCCTCGTCGACACCGAGCTCGGCCGCACGTGGCTGATCACGACGGTCGTCGCCGCGCTCGTCACGGTCCTCGCCTTCGCGGTGCGGGGCTGGATCCCCACCCTCCTCACGGCCGCGCTGGCCGCGGTCTCGCTCCTGCCGATGGCCACCCAGGGGCACTCGGGCGACCTCGCCACGCACGGGCTCGTCGTCACGACCATGGCGATCCACATCCTCGGCGCCGCGGCATGGCTCGGGGGCCTGCTGCTGCTCGTCGTGGTGCGGCCGCTCCTCGAGGCCGACCGCGTGCGCACCGTGCTGGAGCGCTATTCCTCGATCGCGCTCGTGGCGTTCCTGCTCGTCGCGGCCAGCGGCGTCATCCGCTCGTTCGCCGCGCTCACCTCGCCGACCCAGCTGGTCACGACGCCCTACGGCATCGTCATGAGCGTCAAGATCGTCGCGCTGCTCGCGATGGGCGCGCTCGGCGCCTGGTACCGCGCGCGGCTCATCGCCCGCGAGCGCCGCGGCGCGTTCTGGTGGGTGATCGCCCTCGAGCTCGCGCTCATGGGCATCGCCTCGGGCGCCGCCGCCGCGCTCGCCCGATCCGCCCCGCCCGTCGGCGAGGACGCGCCGCTCGCGCAGACGCCCGCCGAGATCCTCTCCGAGGCGCCGCTGCCCCCCGAGCTCACCCCCGCGCGGCTGCTCACCGAGTGGGAGCTCGACCCGCTGTGGCTGCTCGTGGGCGTCTTCGGCATCGCGTTCTACCTGGCCGGCGTGTGGCGGCTGCGCCGCCGCGGCGACGCGTGGTCGCTGTACCGCACGGCGCTGTGGGTGCTGGGCATGCTGCTGCTCATCTGGGTGACCAACGGGCCGCTCAACGCGTACGGCCACTACCTGTTCAGCGCGCACATGCTGCTGCACATGCTGCTGAGCATGGCGATCCCGCTGCTGCTCGTGCCCGGCGCGCCCGTCACGCTCGCGGCCCGCGCCATCCATCGTCGCGAGGACGGATCGCGTGGTGCGCGCGAGTGGATCCTGTGGGCCGTGCACAACCCGCTCGCGCGCGTGCTGACGCACCCGTTCGTCGCGGCCGGCATCTTCATCGGATCGCTGTGGCTGTTCTACTTCAGCGAGCTGTTCCGGTGGAGCCTGTACGACCACCTCGGCCACGAGTGGATGGTCACGCACTTCCTCATCTCCGGCTACCTGTTCGTGCTGTCGCTCGTCGGCATCGATCCCGTGCCGTACCGCCTGCCCTACGCCGGCCGGCTCGTCACGCTCATCGTCGTCATGGCGATGCACGCCTTCTTCGGCATCGCGATCATGAGCCAGAGCGGCCTGATGGTGGCGGAGTGGTACGGCTCGATGGGCCGCACCTGGGGCCCCTCGCCGCTGGAGGACCAGTACATCGGCGGTGGGATCGCGTGGTCGGTGGGTGAGATCCCCACGCTCATCACGGCGATCACGGTCGCGATCCAGTGGAGCCGGAGCGACGAGCGGCAGCAGCGGCGCGGCGACCGTCACGCCGACCGCACGGGCGACGCCGAGCTCGAGGCGTACAACGCCCGGCTCGCGGCGCTCGCGGAGCGCGACCAGCGCGCGGGCATCTAGCCGCGGGCATCCAGCCGCGACGCCCCGGGCCGGGCGTGGGGCGTCAGCCCTCGAGCAGCGGGGCGCCGATCCGGATCTGCGCCGTGCCGTCGGCGAGGATCTCGACGGTGCCGTCGATCGTGAACGGCACGTCCTCTGAGACGTGGGTGATGCGGCCGGTGGCGATGGACTGCACGTCCATCTCGATGTGGGCGAGGCCGCTCGCCTCGGCGATGCGCCAGTACGCGCCGTCCGGGACCAGCTCGATCGGCGGCTCCTGCACGACCGACCAGGTGGGCAGGGTGCCGGCGGCCAGGCGGTTCTCCAGCGACACCCAGAAGGGGCACCCGGCCGGCTGCAGCACCTGCTGCGAGGCGCACTGCCCGGTGAGGAAGCTGCTCACCTGCTCCGCGACGACGTCGAGGAACTCGGGCGTCGGCGCGGCCTGCAGGTCGAAGGCGGTCGCCGTGAGCGGCTCGTCCACCAGGGCGCGCTGCGGCTCGGCCGCGGTGGTGGGCGTGTCGACGGAGACCTCGTAGATGCCCGGCGCGAAGGCGAGCAGCGACACGGGCGCGAGCGGATCCGCGTCGACGCCGTCGGGGGAGACCTGGCGCTTGTCGATCTCGAACCCGTTCACGGCGAAGCTCATGGAGCCGTGCACCCCCACCTGCACGACGGCGAGGGGGCTGCGGGCGAAGCTCCACGCCGGCACGAGGCCGCTCCAGCCGGACGGGGAGATCCGGAAGGTGGACTCGGCCGTCGTGCCGTCGATCCGGTACGCGACCGTGACCTCGGTGTCGCCGTCGACCTGTCGCTCCTCGACCGCGTGGATGTCGGTGAGGTCGTAGCCGAGCGCGGTGGAGCGCAGCAGGGCGTCGTGCGCGGAGGCGGGCAGGCCCGCCGCCTCGAGCTCGGCGGTGTCGACGGCCACGCCGTCGACGGCCAGCGCGTCGGCCGCCCGGCCCTCGGCGATCAGCTGCACGTATCGCTCGGCGAACGCGCTCGGGCCCCAGAAGCCGCGGTACAGCGAGGCGAACCCGGCGGCGATCGCCGCGATCAGCAGCGCGCCGATCACGACCGTCATCGCGATCTCCAGGCCCGTCCACCTGCGGGGTGACGGTGCCGCGGGGGCGGCGACGGCGCCCGCCGGCGGGTCGGCCAGTGCCGTCTCGCCCCGCTCCCCCTGCTGCATGGCGACAGTCTATGAACGCCGCTTGCGCGACGCCTGGGCATCGCCCCGGTCGATATGCGACCGAGATGCGCCGCCCGCGCGCCCTAGCATGGACGGGTGAGCGCGCCCGTCCTGTCCGCGGAGCAGGAAGCCCTGTTCCGCCTCATCGAGGACACGCGCGAGCACGTCTTCATCACGGGTCGCGCCGGCACCGGCAAGTCCACCCTCCTGCGCCATCTCACGTGGAACACGAGCAAGCAGATCGCGATCTGCGCGCCCACCGGCGTGGCCGCGCTCAACGTGGAGGGGCAGACGATCCACTCGCTCTTCCGCCTGCCGATCGGCCTGATCGCCGACAGCGACCTGGATCAGAACGAGGCCACCCGCAAGATCCTGAACGCGATCGACACGCTCGTGATCGACGAGATCTCGATGGTGAACGCGGATCTCATGGACGGGATCGACCGGGCCCTGCGGCAGGCGCGGGGGCGGCGGGCGGAGCCGTTCGGCGGCGTGCAGATCGTGATGTTCGGCGACCCGTACCAGCTGGCGCCCGTGCCGCCGCGCGGCGACGAGGCGCGGTACATCGCCGACCACTACCGCTCGTTCTGGTTCTTCGACGCGCACGTGTGGGCGGGGCAGGCGCCGGCGTCCGACGGGCTGATCGACCTCGGCAGGCACGGGGCCGATCTGCACATCCGCGAGCTCACCCATATCCACCGCCAGTCGGACGACGGATTCAAGGCGATGCTGAACGCCGTGCGCTATGGGCGGGTGACGAAGGAGATCGCCGACGTCCTGAACGCCACGGGCGCGCGCACGCCGCCGGACGATCCGCACGATCCGGTCATCACGCTCGCCACGCGCAACGACCGCGTGAACGCGATCAACGCCAAGCACCTGGCCCAGCTGCCGGGGCGCGAGCAGAAGGCGCGGGCCGACATCAGCGGCGACTTCGGCCGCGGCGACGCGTACCCGGCCGACGAGGAGCTGAAGCTGAAGGTCGGGGCGCAGGTGATGTTCCTGCGCAACGACGCGGGCGCCAAGGGCGAGCCGCCGCGCTGGGTGAACGGCACCATCGGCACCGTCACGAAGATCGTGGGCGACACGGTGCGGGTGGAGGTGGACCACGAGGAGTTCGAGGTGGAGCCCTCGGTGTGGGAGAAGTACCGCTACGCGTACGACCCGCACACCCGCAAGCTCACGCGCGAGGTCGTGGCCGAGTTCACCCAGTTCCCGCTGCGCCTGGCGTGGGCGGTGACGATCCACAAGTCGCAGGGCAAGACCTACGATCGCGCCATCGTCGACCTCGGCGCCGGCGCCTTCGCCCCCGGCCAGACCTATGTGGCGCTCAGCCGGCTCACCTCGCTCGACGGCCTCTACCTGACCCGCCCGTTGCGGCCGAGCGACATCCGCGTCGACGAGGACGTCCGCCGCTTCATGCGCGGCGTGTGGGAGCGCCAGGGCGCCCAGATGCGCGTGAGCTGACGCCGAGCCCGCGCCCGCTCGCCGAGCCCGCGCCCGATCCGGGGCGGGTTCGCGGATCGAGGGCGGGTTCGCGGGGAGGGGCGGCCGCCACGGCTTAGACTCGAGTTTCTGGACCGAGGGAGTGGAATGCGGAGCAAGGCACGGCGCGGCGCGGCCGCGCTCTCGGCGCTGATGGCGATCGGTCTGGCGCTGACGGCGTGCTCGGAGTCCCGGGCCGCGGACGTCGCGCTGCCGTCGCAGGTCGAGGCCGAGCTGCCGGGCGAGACCGTCGACCAGCTGCGCGGGGCCGTCGACCAGGCCGTGCAGGCCTCGGGCGCGACCGGCGCGATCGTCGGCGTCTGGGTGCCGTGGAGCGGCACGTGGGTGGCCGGCGTGGGCACGACCGAGCCGGAGGGCGCCGGATCCGAGGTGACGACCGACATGTCGTTCCGGATCGGCGACGTCACGCGGGCGATGACGTGCGACGTGCTGTACGACCTGGCGAAGGAGGGCACGCTCGACCTCGGCGACTCGATCGCCGAGCACGTGCCCAGCGTCCCCGACCTGGCCGCGGAGGATCCGGGCGACATCACGCTGCAGCAGCTGTGCGACGGCACGAGCGGGCTGGGTGAGTCGTGGAGCACGGCCGCCGACGCCGTCTACACCACCCCCGCCCGGGAGTGGAACCCCCGCGAGCTCGCCTCCTACGGCCTCGCCCAGGAGCGCGGCGTGCCGGGCGCGGCGTACCGCGACTCGGATGTGGCCTACCTGCTGCTCGGCCAGGCGCTGGAGAACGCCTCGGGCCACCGCGCGTCCACGCTGATGAACCAGTACGTGTTCGAGCCGGGCGGACTGCGGCAGACGGCGCTGCCGGGCGATGCAGCCGCCGTGCCGTCGACGACGTCCCGTCATCTGCCGGGCTATGTCTCGTCCCAGGCCGACCGCGACGCCGGATGCGTGGCGCCCGCCGACTACAGCGAGCTCTCGGCGAGCGTGGGCTTCACCGACTCGGGCGTCGTCTCGACCATCGGCGACCTCGGGCGCTACGGCCAGATCCTGGCCGCGAACTCGCTCGCGGAGAAGGACAACGGCCGCTTCGACCACAACCTCCCCGTCAACCCCGACGCCGACACCTGGTTCCAGTACGGCGGGGGCGCCTTCCAGGCCGGCACGCTCCTCGGGCAGCAGGGGTCCATCCCCGGCTACGCCGCGAGCGTGTGGGCCGATCCGGCCACGGGGATGGCGGTGGCGGTCGTGCTGAACAACTCGGCCTCGGAGGGCGGGATCGTCGGCCTGCTCGGTCGCGAGCTGGCGGCCATCGCCTCGAAGGCGCCGGCCGCCTCCGGCCAGACGCAGCCGGAGTTCGGGTTGCCGTGGACGGCGGAGTCGATGCACGAGGCGGTCGCCGCCAGCGCGATCTGCCCGATCGGCTAGTGGCCGCGCCGCCAGTGCACCACGACGGGGGCGCCGCGGCGCGGCAGGGCGCCCCCGTCGCCCTCGGCCTCGTCGTGCTCGGGCTGGCCTGCCAGGAGATCGGCGCGTCGATCGCCGTGCTGCTGTTCCCGCACGCCGGCCCGCTCGGCATCGTGATGCTGCGCCTGGTGTTCTCGGCGCTCGTCCTGCTCGCCATCGCGCGGCCGTCGCTGCGCGGCCGTTCGCGCGCGGACTGGGCCGCGGTCGTGCGCTTCGGCGCCGTGCTCGCCCTCATGAACGGCACGTTCTACCTCGCGCTCGAGCGCCTGGATCTGGGCGTGACGGTCACGATCGAGGTGCTCGGGCCGCTCGCGCTCTCGGTCGCGCTGGCCCGCGGCCGCGCGGCCTGGCTGTGGGCGGGGCTCGCGCTCGCCGGCGTGGCGGCGCTCGGCGCCGGCGGGTGGGGCGAGCTCGACCCGGTCGGCGTGGCCTTCGCGCTCGTGGCGGCCGTGAGCTGGGCGGGCTACATCCGCGGCAGCGCCGCCGTGGGCCGCGCTTTCCCGCGGCTCGACGGGCTCGCGCTCGCGATGGCGGTCGGCGCGGTGCTCGCCCTGCCCTTCGGCATCGTCGATGCGGGCGCCGCGCTGCTCGATCCCTCGCTGCTGGCGCTGGGCGCCGCCGTCGCGCTGCTGTCGTCCACCATCCCGTACGCGGCCGAGCTGGCGGCGCTGCGGCGCCTCAGCGAGTCGGCGTTCGGCGTGCTCATGAGCCTCGGCCCGGCCACCGCCGCGCTCGCCGGCTTCCTCATCCTGGGCCAGCGACTGGAGTGGCTCGAGATCGCCGGCATCGCGCTCGTCGTCGTCGCGAGCGCCGGCGCGGTGTGGGCGGCGCGCGCGAGGGACGATCGCGCGCCCACGGTGGAGCCGGTGGCCTGACGCCCGCCTTGCGGCGGCGTCGCCGCGCCCCGTAGCGTCGCGGTGTGACGGGATCCCACACCGACGACGCGACGCGGACCACGACCGAGCGCAGCGCGCCCGAGGTGCGCGTCGACATGGGGCGTCTGCGCGGGGCCTGGCGCGGCGAGTGCGCGGTGTTCCTCGGCGTGCCGTACGGGCGCCCGCCGGTGGGGGAGCGGCGGTTCGCGGCGCCCGAGCCGGCCGAGGCCTGGGACGGCGTGCGCGACGCGACGCGGCCCGGCGCCACCCCGCAGCGCGGCGACACCGGTGTGACGCTCATCCCCGAGCCGTCGATCCCCGGCGACGACATCCTCAACCTCAACGTCTTCACGCCGTCGCCGGGGCCGGACGCGCGGCTTCCGGTGCTCGTGTACATCCACGGCGGGGGATACGTGTCGGGCTCGCCCGCCTCGCCCTGGTACGACGGCGCGCCGTTCGCTCGCGACGGCGTCGTGACGGTGGCGATCTCGTACCGGATCGGCTTCGACGGCTTCGGTTGGGTGAGCGACGGCGCGACCAACCGCGGCGTGCGCGACTGGCTGCTGGCGCTGGAGTGGGTGCAGCGCAACATCGCGGCGTTCGGGGGCGACCCGGATCGGGTGACGCTCGCGGGGCAGTCGGCGGGCGGCGGCGCGGTGCTCACGCTGCTGGGCATGCCCGCCGCGCAGCACCTCTTCCGCCACGCCTGGAGCATGTCGCCCACCGCCGTGACGATCCCCGAGGAGGCGGCGCAGTCGGTCTCGCGCGCGGTCGCGGCCGCGGCGGGCGTCGCCGGCCCCACCGCGGCCGCGTTCGCCGCCGTGCCGCCCGAGCGGCTGCACGATCTGCTGCCGAATCCCCTCAGCGGCGGGCTGGGCGCGCTGGGCCGCGCGCTGGACGGCGGGATCCCGAACATCGGCCCCTCGGTCGACGGCGAGCTGATCGTGCGGCCCACGATCGCGTCGCTCGCCGCGGGCACGGGGTCGGACAAGCCGCTCGTCGTCGGCGGGATGGACGACGAGTTCTCGATGATCGCCGACGACCTGCCGCGGGCGGTGCGGCTCGTGCCGCTGCCGCTGCTGCTGCGCGTGCTCGGGCTGCGGGGCGAGCGGCGCCGCGCGTACCTGGCGGCAAACGCCGAGCTGCGCGCCCGCGGCCCGCGGCGGCTGCTCGGCCGGTTCGTGAGCGACACCACGATGCGCCGCGACGTCGTGCGCGCCGCGCGGGCGCGAGCGGCGTCGCCCGACACGTGGGTCTACGCGTTCTCGTGGGTCTCGCCCACGCGGCACTGGGCGATGCACTGCCTCGACGTGCCGTTCTTCTTCGACGTGCTCGGTGCGCCGCAGGTGGATCGGGTGGCGGGGCCGAACCCGCCGGAGTCGCTGGCGCGGGCGTACCACGGGGCGGCGCTGTCGTTCATCCGCGAGGGTCGCGTCGACTGGCGGCGGTGGTCGGACGGCGACGTCGCGCGCGTGTTCGACGGCGCGGGCACGCACGACTCGCGCCGCGCCTACGCGGGCCTGATGCCGCTCGTCTGAGCCCGTGCTCAGACGCGGGTGGCGCCGAGCAGGATGACGAGCAGCACGATCGACACGAGCGCCGCGAGCGCCATGAGTGCGGCCAGCACGCGGTTGCGCACCACCGGCCGGCGCACCGCGAAGGCGACGACGACCATGGCGATCGCCGCCGCCGCGACGATGCCGATCCCCGTGCCGGCCAGCGCCGGGCCGAGCGGCAGCGCGGCCGCGAGCGACGCGATGCCGGCGGCGGCCAGCAGCAGGCCGGGGATCAGCCACCAGCGGCGCCTGGGCGACTGCAGCACCGGCTGGTTGCGCATGAGCGTGGGGTCGTCGGGACCGCCGGGGGTGCTCATCCGATCCTCCTCGCCTCTGGCCGGTCAGGAAGCCGCGGGGTACGCGCGGGAGCGCAGCAGGCGGGCGAGGTGGGCGGCGTTGCTGGCCGCGCCGTCCATCGTGGAGGCCACCGACGGCGGCGTCTCGGGCAGGTCCTTGTAGTCGGTGGTGCTCATCGCCTCGCCGTTCCAGTACACGGCCGCCTGGGCGGGGATCGTGAAGCCGATGTCGCCCAGCGCCTGGAACAGGATCGCCGAGATGTGGTGGGCGCCGTCCTCGTTGCCCACGACGCCGGCGATCGCGACCTTGTCCCACAGGATCGGCCGCCCCTGCTCGTCCGTCGCCGACAGCTCGGCGTCCAGCCGCTCGAGCGCCCGCTGCGCCACGCTCGAGTGCTGACCGAGCCACGTCGGCGTCACGAAGACGAGGACGTCGGCATCGAGCACCTGCTGCCGGATCTCGGGCCACGCGTCGCCCTCGCCCATGTCGGCCTGCACACCGGGCGCGATGTCGTGGTCGACGAGGCGCAGCTCGTGCCCGTCGATGCCGTGCGCCGCGAGCCGCTCGAGCAGCTGGCGCGCCATGACGTGCGTGCTCGACTCCGCCGGCGACGGCTTGAGGGTGCAGTTCAGTGCGAGTGCCGTGATCTCGTTGTCCGCCATGAGCCCGACGCTACGCCGCGGGCGCGCGGGTGCCCATGCGCTTTCGCGCGGGCCGGGTGATCGCTACCATTCGCGGCCGGGTTCGCGGTTGCCGGCAGATCCGCGTGCTGCTCGGTCGTCGGATCCCGGTGCCCAGTCGTCGGATCGCTGGGCCGGGTGTGGCCACGAGGGTCGGATGCGTCATCCGAGCGCGCCGGGCTCCGGCGAGGGCGCGGGCGATCCGACGACCGCGTCAGCGGCGGCGCAGCTCGACGACGGGGATGACGCGGTCGGTGCGGCGCTCGTACTCGGCGAAGCCCGAGTTCATCTCTGTGAGCTGCCGCCACGCCTCGTCACGCTCCTCGCGCGGCAGATCCCGCGCCCGCACGGGCACGACGCCCTCGTCGGGCGTCTCGATCTCCACATCGGGGTGCGCGAGCAGGTTGTGGTACCAGGCCGGGTGCTCGGGCGCCCCGCCCTTCGATCCGACGACGTGCCACACGTCCGGCGCGTGCCGCCGCGCCGCGAGGGGCGCGACGCGCTCCGTGCCGCTCTTCGCGCCGATGTGGTGCAGCAGCACGAGCCCCCTGCCGAATCCCATGGTCGCGACGTTGCCGCCGTTCGCCCGGAACTCGTCGATGATCCGCTGGTTGAAGTCCGCCATGCGCGCCACGGTACTCCCGCGCGGGGTGGGCGCGGGCGGATACGCCTTACGCCCTGGCGCGGGCCGCCGATAGGGCTTTCTGGCAATCGGCGCGAAAGGCGAAAGACGATGGGGTTCGACCCTCCCGCCGGGTGGTACCCGGACCCGCAGGATCCTGACCGGAGCCGCTTCTGGGATGGCGCCCGATGGACCGAGGAGGTCACGCCGCCGCCTGCCGTCGGGATGATGCCGCCGCCCGCGGTGCAGCCCGAGACGCGAACCCGCCGCGTGCCGGTGTGGCTGTGGGTCGTCATCGGACTCGTCGGCGTGGCGATCGGGATCGTGCTGTCGCCGCTGTTCACCCTCATCTCGATCGCGGTGATGATCACCGCGATCGTCGGGCTGGTGAGGGGCACGCCGACGTGGCTGCGGCTGCGCTCCCGGCGCGCGGCACTGGCCGTGACCGCGGCCGCGGCGGCGATGTTCGTGGTCACGGGGACGGTCGCGACGACGATCTATCCGAGCGATCCGGAGCCCGTGGCGGCCGAGGACGCCCCGCCGTCCTCCACGCCCACTCCGCTTCCGACGCCGACTCCGACTGTCACGGCGGAGCCGGTGGACGAGGAGATCACCGATGTGGCGTTCGAGGGTGAGACCTCGACGCCCGCCGACGCCGGGGCGACCGCGGATCAGACGGCCCTCGCGGTGCTGGCGACGCTCGAGGTGAAGGGGCGCGCGCCGAAGACCGGTTTCGACCGCGATCAGTTCGGGCAGCGCTGGCTGGATGTCGACCGCAACGGGTGCGACACCCGCAACGACGTTCTGGCGAGGGACCTCGCGGACGTCGTGCGGTCGGGGCCGTGCAAGGTGATGTCGGGCGTGCTCGCCGATCCGTTCACCGGCTCGACCATCGCGTTCGTCCGCGGGCAGGACACGTCGTCGCTGGTGCAGATCGACCACGTCGTGTCGCTCTCGGACGCGTGGCAGAAGGGCGCCCAGCAGCTGACGCCGGATCAGCGTGCGTCGTTCGCGAACGACCCCTTGAACCTGCTCGCCGTGGACGGCGCGGCCAATGCCCAGAAGGGCGACGGCGACGCGGCGACCTGGCTGCCGAAGAACAGGGCGTTCCGCTGCGCCTACGTCGCGCGCCAGGTGTCGGTGAAGGCGACGTACGGCCTGTGGGTGACGCAGGCGGAACACGACGCCATCGCGCGGGTTCTCGCCGACTGCCCGGACGAGCCTGCGCTCACGTCGGCATACGCGGCCCAGCCGCCGGCGCCGGCACCCGAGCCCGTCGTCGAGCCTGCTCCGGCTCCTCCAGCCCCCGCGCCCGCTCCTCCGGCTCCCGTGCCTGCGCCGGCCCCGCCGGCTCCGGAGCCCGCCCCGCCCGCACCGGCCCCGCCGGTCGAGGTCTCCTACGCCAACTGCGACGCCGTGCGCGCGGCGGGCGCGGCACCGATCCACGCGGGCGATCCCGGCTACTCGCGCAAGCTCGACCGAGACGGCGACGGCATCGGCTGCGAGTGAGGCAGCGGAGGTGACCCGCCGGACATCGCGTCTGAGAAGTGGAGGGGCTGACGGGAATCGAACCCGCGCTGTCTGCTTGGGAAGCAGAAGTTCTGCCATTGAACTACAGCCCCGCACGCGCCGGAGCGCGTGTCAGCCAGCATAACAGCGTCCGCCCGGCCGGTCGCAGGGCGCACGCCGAGGGCCGGCGCCCGCGAAGGCGCCGGCCCTCGCGGCGATCAGCGCTTGCCCGACACCGCCTTGCGCAGCGTGTTCAGCACGAGCAGGGCCGCGGCGCCGATGCCCGCGACGACCCACGGCTTGCGGCGGGCGAAGGACTTCGCCTGGGTGAGCATCGTGTCGGGGTCGCGGTTCGACACCCACTCCGACGCCTGCTTCAGGCCCTGCGACGCCTTGCCGACCACGCCGCTCACGACGCCCTCGCCCTCGGCGAGCGAGCCGACCTTGTCGCCGGCCGCGCGCAGGCCCTCGGCCACCCTGTGCTGGCCGGTGGCGGCCTGGTCCTTCATGCCGGCCTCGGCCTTGGCGGCGGTTTCGCTCGCCTGCGCCTTGACCTCCTCGACCTTCGCCGCGGCGTCCTCCGACGCGGCGGCGGCCTCGGCGCTCGCGGCGCCGGC
This sequence comes from Microbacterium sp. FG3, assembly GCF_057809335.1. Taxonomy (NCBI): domain Bacteria; kingdom Bacillati; phylum Actinomycetota; class Actinomycetes; order Micrococcales; family Microbacteriaceae; genus Microbacterium; species Microbacterium sp. FG3. The sequence goes on from NZ_JBMDJT010000023.1 coordinate 15,097, forward strand.
GACCTCGGCGGCCGCCTCCTTCGCGGCGTCCACCGTGCTCGGCGTCTTCTTCGCTCCCGGGGTGCTCGTCGGGTTCTGCTCCTGCGACATGTGCGTCTCCTCTCGAACGATCGGCGCTCGACGACCGATGTAACGCGCTTGCGGCGCCCGGCGCCTCCCGCTTGACGCCGCACGCCGGATGTGTCAACGGGCGCGCGCGGACGTGCCGTCTAGGCTGGTGCCGTGCTGCTCTCGGATCGCGATATCAAGGCCGAACTCGACTCGGGCCGGATCGGGCTGGATCCGCTGGATCTCGCGATGGTCCAGCCGTCGAGCGTGGATGTGCGGATCGACCGGTTCTTCCGGCTCTTCGACAACCATAAGTACCCGTTCATCGATCCGGCCGAGGACCAGCCCGACCTCACGCGCCTCGTGGAGGTCGCGGCGGACGAGCCGTTCGTGCTGCACCCGGGGGAGTTCGTGCTCGGCTCGACCTTCGAGACCGTCACGCTGCCCGACGACATCGCGGCGCGGCTGGAGGGCAAGTCGTCACTCGGCCGCCTGGGCCTGCTGACGCACTCGACCGCGGGCTTCATCGATCCGGGCTTCTCCGGTCACGTCACGCTCGAGCTGTCGAACGTCGCGACGCTGCCGATCAAGCTGTGGCCGGGCATGAAGATCGGGCAGCTGTGCTTCTTCCGGCTCACCTCGCCCGCCGAGAACCCCTACGGCTCCGGCCCCTACGGCAACCGCTACCAGGGGCAGCGCGGCCCCACCGCGTCGCGCTCGTTCCAGTCGTTCCACCGCACCGACGTCTCGCTCGGCGCCCACGACTGACGCGCGTCAGAGCAGCTGGCGCCAGTTCGCCCGCGCGAGGTCGAGCAGCTCGTCGCCGCGGCCCGACATCACGGTGCGCAGCGCATACAGGGCGAAGCCGCCCACCTGCTTGGCCGTGACGTTCGGCGGCATCGACAGCTCCTGGCGCTCGGTGACGACGTCGAGCACGGCGGGGCCGTCGTGGGCGAGGAACTCGGCCACGGCATCCGGCAGCTCGTCCGAGCGCTCCACGCGGATGCCTCGGATGCCGAGCGCCGCGGCCACGTCGGCGAAGTTGGGGTTGCTCAGCCCGGTGCCGTAGGTGACGAAGCCCGCCGCCTTCATCTCGAGCTCGACGAAGTTGAGCGACGCGTTGTTGTAGACGACGGTCTTCACCGGCAGCTCGTTCTGCGTGAGCGTGATGAGCTCGCCGAGCATCATCGCGAGCCCGCCGTCGCCCGCGAGCGCGACCACCTGGCGGCCCGGCGCCGCCGTCTGCGCGCCGATGCCGTGCATCAGCGCGTTGGCCATCGAGCCGTGGCTGAACGATCCGATGAGGCGGCGCCGGCCGTTCATCGTGAGGTAGCGGGCCGCCCACACGGTGGGCGATCCCACATCGGCGGTGAAGACGGCGTCGTCCGCGGCGGCCTCGTCGATCAGCCGCGTGAGGTACTGCGGGTGGATCGGCTCCGATCCGCGCCGCGGCACGGCCAGCTCGTCGAGCTTGGCCCGCGTGCGCAGGTAGTGGTCGCGCGCGTCGTCGAGGTGCGAGCGATCGCGGCCCTCGGCCAGGCGCGGCACGAGCGCGGCGGCGGTCGCGCCGACATCGCCCACGAGCCCGAGATCGAGCGGGTGGCGCCTGCCCAGCTGCGAGCCGCGGATGTCGACCTGGATCGTCTTGGCGTGATCCGGATAGAACTGCGGGTACGGGAAGTCGGTGCCGAGCATGAGCACGGCGTCGGAGGCGTCCATGGCGCGGTAGCCCGAGGCGAAGCCGAGCAGGCCCGTCATGCCCACGTCGAAGGGGTTGTCGTACTCGATGTGCTCCTTGCCGCGCAGGGCGTGCACGATCGGCGCGTTCAGGCGATCCGCGAGCGCGATGACCTCGTCGTGGCTGCCTGCCGCGCCGGCGCCGGCGAGGATCGTGACGCGCTTGGCGGCGTTCAGCAGCTCGGCGGCCCGATCGAGTTCGGCGTCGCTCGGGACGACGGTGGGGTTCGCGCGCCGGATGACGGAGGTGCGGTTCGACACGGCGTCGGCGAGGGCGACGTCGCCGGGGATCACGACGACGGCGACGCCCTGCTCCTCGACGGCCGTGCGCATCGCGATCTCGAGCACGCGCGGCATCTGGGCGGGGTCGGCCACGTACTCCACGTACGAGCTGCACTCGCGGAACAGCTCCTGCGGGTGCGTCTCCTGAAAGTAGTTCGTGCCGATCTCGGACGTCGGGATGTGCGCCGCGATCGCGAGCACCGGCACGCGCGAGCGGTGGGCGTCGAAGAGACCGTTGATGAGGTGCAGGTTGCCGGGCCCGCACGATCCGGCCACGACGGCCAGTTCGCCCGTCAGCGCCGCGTCGGCGGCGGCGGCGAAGGCCGCTGACTCCTCGTGGCGCACATGCATCCACCGGATCGTGCCGTCCCGGCGCAGCGCGTCGGTGAATCCGTTGAGCGAATCGCCCGGGATGCCGTACACGCGCTCCACGCCGTTGGCGCGGAGGCTGGCGACGATGTTCTCTGCGACGGTGGTCATGCGGAAACCCCCCCCTGGTCGGCCTGCTTCGAGGATACTCCCGGGCGGATCGGGTGGCGCGGGGCGGTTTGGCGGCGCGGGGTCGAGCGTCAGGCGGTGTCGCCGTCGACGTAGACCCAGCGCCCGCCGCGCTGCGCGAAGCGGCTGCGCTCGGTCATCGCGCCCGTGCCGTGCGGTGTGCGATAGCGGGCGGTGAAGAGCACCTCGTCGCCCGCGGCTTCGTGGACCTCGAGCCCCGTCCATTCCGTGCCGTCGTCGAGGTCGAGCGCGGCCGGGCGCGTGCGCGGGTGCCACGTGCGCAGCAGGTAGTCGGCGTCACCCACGGCGAAGGCGCTGTACCGCGAGCGCATGAGCTGCTCGGGCGTCTGCGCATGCCGCGCCCCGGTGTGCAGCGCCCCGCAGCAGGACGGGTAGGGATCGCCGGATCCGCAGGGGCAGGCGCGCGCGAAGCTCACCGATCCAGCGTACGGCGATGCCCCGGGCCGGGAGGGTCCGGGGCATCGCCGGCGGTGCGGGCTCGCGCGTCAGGCGGCGCGGCCGCGGTCGAAGCCGGCGAGGAAGCCGCGCTCGAAGGCGCGGTGCGCCATCATCCGTCCGCGCCGAAAGGGGTGCTCCGGTGCGTCGGGCGCGTCGGGTGCGCCGAGGTGGCGGCCCCAGCGCGGGTGCGGGCGCCGGCCGCCGTGGCCGTGGCCCTGGTCGTGGCGGTGGTCGTGCTCGTGCTCGCGGTGGTGGCGATGCGGGCGCTCGGGCATCCCGTCCTCCTCGCTCCAGCCGAGCTCGCGGGCGATGGCCTCGAGCGTGCGCAGGGTCGTGTCGAGGTCCTCGGCCGGCGCCGCGCCGGCGACGCGGGCGCGGACGGCGGCGACCTTCTCGGCGAGGTGCTCTTTGGCGGCTCGGCCGGCCCCGGTGAGGGACCAGCCGCCGTCGTCGAGGGCGATCCAGCCCAGCCCCGCCAGGTGCGCGAAGAGCTCGGGGTGGTCGTCGATCGCCGGAACGCGCGCCGATCCGTCGATGCGGTTCAGGATGCGCCAGTGCCGGCGGTCGATGGGCTCGTCGGCGAAGGCGGCGTCGATCTCGCGCGAGACGAGGCGATCGACCGCCTTGAGCCAGAAGGCCAGCGGACGGTCGGGGTGGTCGGGGGTGTGCGTGTCGTGGGTGCTCATGGCAGATCCTTCCGGGATCAGGTTGGGAGTTTCATGTCACGTGGCATATGCATGCACTATGACATGCGTTTCAGTGCATGTCAAGTGGCATGTATCGTGGAGACGTGACTGCGCCCGATCCCGCTGACCAGATCGCCGCCGCGCTCGCGCGCCTGCGTGGGCTGCGTCCCGTCGCCGGCCGCCCCGGCCCCGACGGTGCGTCGCACGGGCCGCACGGGCACGGGCGCCGGCGCGGCCCGATGTCGTGGGGCGCCGTGACGCCCGACGACCTGGGCGACCTGCGCGAGGAGCTCGCCCGCCGCCGCGGCACGCGCCCCGAGGGTCCCGGTCCCGGGGGCCTCGGCCGCTCGGCCACGCGCGTGCGCATGCTCGAGGCGCTCTCGGACGCGGGCACGCCGCTCTCGGTCGGCGACCTTGCCGACCGGCTGCACATCGATCAGCCGCGCGCGAGCCGCGTCATCCAGACCGCCGTGCACCTGGGCCTGGCCCGCCGCGAGGCCGACCCCCGCGACGCGCGCCGCACCCTCATCGCCCTCACCGAGCACGGCGCGCACGCCGTCGCCGAGGCCCGCGGTGCCCGCGCCGACGCCGTGCAGCAGGCCCTCGAGGGCTTCACCCCGGCGGAGCGCGCCCAGCTCGCCGAGCTGCTCACCCGCCTCGCCGACGCCTGGCCCCGCCCCGGCCGCTGATCCGGCCCCGCCCTGGTTCGGGAAGAAGGCCCCGGGTCAGCGCAGCTGCTTGACCGGCAGGAGCAGCAGCAGGCCGACGAGGATGACGCCGACGATCGCGAGGATGCCGTAGGTCGATCCGAAGGCGGCGACGACGACCGTCCACGCGCCCGCGGCCATCCAGCTCGAGGCGCGGCCCGTCGTCGCGTAGAGGCCGAAGATCTCGCCCTCGCGCCCCGCGGGCGTCACGCGCGCGAGGAACGAGCGCGACGCGGCCTGCGCCGGGCCCACGAACGCGCAGAGCGCGAGGCCGCCGATCCAGAACACCACCGGCCCCAGATCCACGAGGAAGAACACGGCCAGGCCTGCGACCGTCATGGACCCGAGCGCCGCGATGATGACGCGCTTGGCGCCGAAGCGGTCGTCGAGCGGACCGGCGAGGATCGTCGAGACGCCGGCAATGAGGTTGGCGGCGACGCCGAAGATCACCATCTGCAGGAACTCGAAGCCGAACACGACCTGGCCGATGATCGCCCCGAAGGCGAAGACGCCGCCCAGGCCGTCGCGGAAGACGGCGCTGGAGAGCAGGAACCATCCCGTGTGGCGGGTCTCGGGGTTGCGGAAGAGGCCGGCGATGTCGTGCACGAGCAGCTTGTACGACGCGAAGAACCCGACCTTGCGCTCGGGGCGGCCGAGCGACGGCTCCGGCACGTTGCGGAAGATCGGGATCGAGAACACGATGGCCCACACGGCGCAGCCGACGGCGATGATCCGGAACGGCAGCCCCGTGTCCTCCGGCAGTCCGAACCAGTCGGACATGTAGAAGACGATGACGAGCACGAGCGCGACGATGCCGCCGAGGTAGCCGAAGCCCCACCCCAGGCCCGAGACGCGGCCGATCGTCTTCTGGTTCGCGATGCCGATGAGCATCGCGTTGGAGCTCACGGCCGCGATCTCGCCGAAGACCTGCCCGGCGGCGATGAGCGCCACCCCGAGCCAGAACAGGGCCGGCGTCGGCTCGACGAACCAGAGGCCGAGCATGCAGGCCACGAGCGCACCCGTGCCGATGCCGAGCCACAGCTTCTGCCGCCCGGCCGCATCGGCGCGCTGGCCGAGCACCGGCGCGATCGCGAGGATGAGCAGGCCGGCGATCGTGCCGGCGAGGCCGAAGCCCGATGCGAGGCCGTCGACCGCGCGCTCGCGGACCGGATCGTTCTCGGCCAGCGCCTGGACGTCGGCGGGCAGGAACACGTCGGTGGTCAGATACATCGACGCGAAGATGAACGTGAGCACGACGGTGTTGAAGGGCTGCGTCGCCCAGTCCCACAGCGCCCACGAGTAGATCTGCCTCTTCGGAGCCGTCTTGCCCTCGCGCAGGTCGAGGCCCATCACGCCGATCGCGCCGCTGTCGGCGGTGGCGGGCAGGTCGTCGGGGCGCGTTGTCGGGTCGCTCATGCGAGCGACCGTAGGGACGTCAGGTGAACGGTTGGTGCCGTGCGCATGGCGCTCACCCTAGCGCCGCGTGACCCCCGGGGGTCAGCCCGCGAACCCGCCCTCGTTCGCCGAGCCCGCGCCGGATCGCGCGCGGGTTGGTGGAGCGGGTGCGGGTTCGGCGGAGGATGGCCCGGCCAGCAGCGCCGCGCGCTCGGGGCGGCCGATGAGGCGGTACGCCTGGGCCCACACCTGCGGGTCGGCGATGGGCAGGCCCAGCCATTCGCCGGTCCGGCGCACGGGGAAGGGGACGAGTGTGTCGCCGTCCCACGCCGCGAAGCCCACGAGCACGTCGAGCTCGTGGTCGCCCGCGTCGACGACGAAGCGGGCGCGCGTGGCGAATGGGCGGCCTGCGCTCGGCGGCGCCGACCACGCGAGGCCGAGCGCGTCGAGGATGCCCGCGATCTCGTCCGCGTCGCCCTCGCATGTGATGTCCCAGTCGCGCACGCGATCCACGAGGCCCAGCGAGGCCAGCAGTGCGGATCCGCCGACCGCGACCGGGAGCCCTCGCTCCCGCAGGGCCGCGACGATCTGCAGCGCGGTGCCGACGGGCGGGTGGAGGATCGACGTCACCGTCCCATCCTGCCCGCTCGCAAAAGTTGAGCTGATTCATATCAACTTCATTTGACGCCCCTCGTGGCGCCGATCTATCCTTGAGTCAGCACGACTCAGATCCGTGCGAGGACTTCCTCAAGGCGGCAACACAAAGGAGACAACATGGCACGCGCTGTGGGCATCGACCTCGGAACGACCAACTCGGTCGTCGCGGTCCTCGAGGGTGGCGAGCCGAAGGTCATCGCCAACGCCGAGGGCTTCCGCACCACCCCCTCGGTGGTCGCGTTCACGAAGGACGGCGAGGTGCTGGTCGGTGAGACCGCCAAGCGCCAGGCCGTCACCAACGTCGACCGCACCATCGCGTCGGTCAAGCGCCACATGGGCACCGACTGGAAGACGCAGGCGATCGACGGCAAGGCGTACACGCCGCAGGAGATCAGCGCGCGCATCCTCATGAAGCTCAAGCGCGACGCCGAGCAGTACCTGGGCGACACGGTGACGGATGCCGTCATCACCGTTCCCGCGTACTTCAACGACGCCGAGCGCCAGGCCACGAAGGAGGCCGGCGAGATCGCGGGCCTCAACGTGCTCCGCATCATCAACGAGCCCACCGCCGCCGCCCTGGCCTACGGCCTCGACAAGGGCAAGGAGGACGAGCTCATCCTCGTCTTCGACCTCGGTGGCGGCACCTTCGACGTCTCGCTGCTCGAGGTGGGCAAGGACGACGACTTCTCGACCATCCAGGTGCGCGCCACGGCCGGTGACAACCGCCTCGGTGGCGACGACTGGGACCAGCGCATCGTCGACTTCCTGATCAAGCAGTTCAAGGACTCGACCGGCGTCGACGTCTCGGGCGACAAGATCGCGCTGCAGCGCCTCAAGGAGGCCGCGGAGCAGGCGAAGAAGGAGCTCTCGAGCTCGACCTCGACGAGCATCAACCTGCCCTATCTCTCGCTCACCGAGAACGGCCCCGTCTCGCTGTCGGAGACGATCACGCGTGCGAAGTTCGAGGATCTCACGAAGGACCTCCTCGAGCGCACGAAGAAGCCGTTCGACGACGTCATCCGCGAGGCCGGCATCAAGGTGTCGGACATCGCCCACGTCGTGCTCGTCGGCGGCTCGACCCGCATGCCCGCGGTCAGCGAGCTCGTCAAGCGCGAGACCGGCAAGGAGCCCAACAAGAGCGTGAACCCGGACGAGGTCGTCGCCGTCGGCGCGGCCCTGCAGGCCGGTGTCCTCAAGGGTGAGCGCAAGGACGTGCTGCTCATCGACGTGACCCCGCTGTCGCTCGGCATCGAGACCAAGGGCGGCATCATGACCAAGCTCATCGAGCGCAACACCGCCATCCCGACCAAGCGCAGCGAGACCTTCACCACGGCCGACGACAACCAGCCGTCCGTGGCGATCCAGGTCTTCCAGGGCGAGCGCGAGTTCACCCGCGACAACAAGCCGCTGGGCACCTTCGAGCTCACCGGCATCGCACCGGCCCCGCGCGGCGTGCCGCAGATCGAGGTCACGTTCGACATCGACGCCAACGGCATCGTGCACGTGTCCGCGAAGGACAAGGGCACCGGCAAGGAGCAGTCGATGACCATCACGGGCGGCTCGTCGCTGCCCAAGGAGGACATCGAGCGCATGGTGCGCGAGGCCGAGGAGCACGCGGCGGAGGACAAGAAGCGCCGCGAGGCCGCCGAGGTCCGCAACCAGGCCGAGACGCTCTCGTACTCGATCGAGAAGCTCATCCAGGAGAACGCCGACAAGCTGCCCGCCGACGTCAAGGAGTCGGTGCAGGCCGACGTCGACGCCCTCAAGGCGGCTCTCGCCGGTGAGGACGACGACGCCGTGAAGACCGCGTTCGACAAGCTCAACGAGAGCCAGGCCAAGCTGGGCGAGGCGATCTACGCGCAGTCGCAGGCGGATGCCGCCGCGGCGTCCTCGGAGGGCGCGCCGGCCGGCGAGCAGGCCGGCGGCGAGTCGGACGAGGACGTCATCGACGCCGAGGTCGTCGACGACGAGGACGAGAAGAAGTAACCATGGCGGACAAGGACTTCGACGAGAACGACGAGGTCCAGCCTGGCGCCGAGGGGCCGGAGGCGAGCGCTTCCGGCCCCGACGCGCAGGCGGACCAGAGCGCCGAGGGTGCCCCTGCGGACCAGGGCGCCCCGACGGGCGAGCCCGCCGAGGGAGACGAGTCGCTGACGGTGGACGACATCCTCGGCGCCGAGCAGACCGACGAGGCGGCCGAGGCCGAGCGCAGCGACTACGAGACGCAGCTGCAGCACGACCTCAAGCGCCTGCAGGCAGAGTACGCCAACTACCGTCGCCGCACGGAGGAGCAGCGCCAGCTCGAGATCGACCGGGCCAAGGGCTGGGTCGCCAAGAGTCTGCTCCCCGTGCTCGACGACCTCGACCGCGCCGCCAAGCACGGCGACCTCGAGGAGGGCAGCGCGTTTGCGCTCGTGGCCGAGAAGCTGCGCTCCGTCGCCGAGCGCATGGGGCTGGTGACCTACGGCGCGGCGGGTGACGCGTTCGACCCGCAGCAGCACGAGGCCGTGTTCCAGCAGCCCGTGCCGGGCACGACCGAGTCGACCATCCTCGAGGTGGTCGAGGTGGGCTACCGCCTGGGCGACGTGGAGCTGCGGCCGGCGAAGGTCGTGGTCGCCGTGCCGGCGGAGTAGGAGGCGCGCGTGGCCAGTCAGGACTGGTTCGACAAGGACTTCTACAAGGTCCTGGGGGTCTCGAAGGACGTCTCCGACGCCGAGCTCAAGAAGACGTACCGCAAGCTCGCGCGCCAGTACCACCCGGACTCCAATCCGGGCGACGCGGCGGCCGAGGCGAAGTTCAAGGAGATCAGCGAGGCGTACTCGGTGCTCTCCGACGCGGAGCAGCGCCGCGAGTACGACGAGATCCGCGCCATGGGATCCGGCGCGCGCTTCACGGCGGGCGGATCGGGTGCGGGCGGCTTCGAGGACGTCTTCAGCCGGTTCACGACGAATCGCGGATCGGCGGCCGACTTCGACGACATCTTCACGATGTTCAACCAGGGCCGCGGCACCGGCTTCGGCTCCGGCCGCTTCGGCCAGCCGACCGGCGGCTTCCAGGGATTCGGCGGCCCCACCAAGGGGCAGGATCTGCGCGCCCGCACGACGATCGACTTCGTCACGGCGGCGAAGGGCGAGACCGTGACGCTGCAGAGCGAGGACGGCAAGCCGTTCAAGATCAAGATCCCCGCCGGCGTGGCCGACGGGCAGAAGATCCGCCTGCGCGGCCGCGGCCGCCCGTCGCCGGACGGCGGCGAGAACGGCGACATCGTCGTGGAGGTCGCGGTGCGCCCGCATCCGGTCTTCACGCGCGAGGGCCTGAACCTGCGGGTGACCGTTCCCATCACCTTCACGGAGGCGGCGCTCGGCGCCACGATCGAGGTGCCCACCCTCGAGGGCGACGCCGTGCGGCTGCGCGTCACGCCGGGCACGCCGTCGGGCCGCGTGCTGCGGGTGAAGGGCCGGGGCATCGCGTCGAAGAAGGGCACGGGCGACCTGCTGGCCGAGGTGCAGGTGGTCGTTCCCGGGCACCTCTCCGAGGCGCAGCGCGAGGCGCTCGAGCGCTTCCACGAGGTCGGCCCGCGCGAGAACCCGCGCGACGATCTGCTCGCGCGGGCACGGGGCTGACGATGGATCGGGGATGAGGGCGGCAGGAAGAGCGAGGAGGGGGACGGATGAGCGACGCGTACGACATCGACGAGGACGCGCCGGTCTTCGCCATCGCCGTCGCCGCCGAGCTGGCCGGCATGCACCCGCAGACGCTGCGGCAGTACGACCGCATCGGCCTGGTGGTGCCGGGGCGCACGCGGGGCGGATCGCGGCGCTACTCGGCGCGCGACATCGCGCAGCTGCGCGAGGTCGCCCGGCTCGCGGGCGAGGGGATGAGCCTCGCCGCGATCGCCCGCGTGCTCGACCTCGAGGACGAGGTGCGCGACCTGCGCCGCCGCGTGCGCGACCTCGAGGACCGGCTGGAGGCCGAGCTGGCCTCGCGCCCCGGCGCGCGCGTGTTCGCGGCGGCGCCGGGCGGATCGGTCATCACGGTGAAGGCCGGCACGCGCGTGCGCCGCCGCGCCGAGCTCATGCTCTGGACGCCGCCCCCGCCGCAGTAGCGCGCCCGGTGCCGACCCGCCCCGGGCACCTGCGCGGCAATCCGCTGAGCCGGGGCATCATGGGGGGCATGAGCCCCCAGCTGTGGACACGCCTCGGAGAGACCGCCGCCGTCTGGCCGGGGCGGGAATGGCCGCTCGGGGCCACGTGGACGCCCGAGAGCACGAACTTCGCCGTCTACGCGCCCAACGCCACGCGCGTCGACCTGTGCCTGTTCGACGACGCCGACCGCGAGACGCGGCACGAGCTCACCGAGCAGACCCTCGGCATCTGGCACGGGGCGCTGCCCGACATCGCGCCGGGGCAGCGGTACGGCTACCGCGTGGACGGGCCGTGGGATCCGGAGAACGGGTACCGCTTCAACCCGCACAAGCTGCTGCTCGACCCGTACGGGCTCGCCACGAGCGGCACGATCCTCGCCGAGCAGCCGATCTTCGGCGCCCGCGAGGACGATCCGGCCGCGCGCGACGACACCGACTCGTCGGCCTACACGGCCCGCAGCGTCGTCGTCGATCCGTCGTTCGACTGGGAGGGCGACGAGCTGCTCGGCACCCGGTGGCGCGAGACGGTCGTCTACGAGCTGCACGTGAAGGGCTTCACGAAGCTGCACGACCGCGTGCCCGAGCCGCTGCGGGGCACGTACGCGGGCCTCGCGCAGCCGGCCGTCATCGAGTACCTGCGCGACCTCGGCGTGACCGCCGTCGAGCTGTTGCCCGTGCAGCAGTTCTTCTCCGAGCCCGCGCTGCTCGAGCGCGGCCTGAGCAACTACTGGGGCTACAACACGATCTCGTACTTCGCGCCCGACGCGTCGTACAGCTCGGCGGGGGACCGCGGCGGCCAGGTGACCGAGTTCAAGGGCATGGTCAAGGAGCTGCACCGGGCCGGCATCGAGGTCATCCTCGACGTCGTCTACAACCACACCGCCGAGGCGGGGCCGGACGGCCCGACGCTGTCGTTCCGCGGCCTGGACGACCGAGGCTTCTACAAGCGCGTCATCCCCGAGGAGGAGGGCGCCTTCGACGACACCTACTGGGACGTCACCGGCTGCGGCAACACGGTCGACGCGTGGAACCCGCTCGCGCTGCGACTCATCCTCGACTCGCTGCGCTACTGGGTCACCGAGATGCACGTCGACGGCTTCCGCTTCGACCTCATGAGCGCGCTCACCCGCACGGGCTACGACGTCGACTTCGCGTGCGCGCTGCTCATCGCGATCGATCAGGATCCGATTCTGCGGCACGTCAAGCTCATCGCCGAGCCGTGGGACGTGTCGATGGACGGCTACCTGGTGGGGCAGATGCCGTCGCCGTGGGCGGAGTGGAACGACCAGTACCGCGACACGATCCGGGACTGGTGGCGCGGGCAGGGCACGATCCGCAACGTGGCCACGCGGCTGGCCGGATCGAGCGACCTGTACGCGGACGACGGCCGCTCGGCGTCGAACTCGGTCAACTTCATCACGGCCCACGACGGCTTCACGGTGCGCGACCTCGTCACGTACGAGCACAAGCACAACGAGGCCAACGGCGAGGACAACCGGGACGGCACCGACAACAACCGCTCGCACAACTACGGCGTCGAGGGCGAGACGGATGACGCCGAGATCGTCGCGCTGCGGCGGCGGCAGGCGGCGAACCTCATGCTCACGCTCTGCCTGTCGAACGGCGTGCCGATGATCACGGCGGGCGACGAGCGAGGGCGCACGCAGGGCGGGAACAACAACGCCTACTGCCAGGACAACGAGATCTCGTGGGTGGACTGGAGCGCCGACAACGCGTGGCTCGACGTCTACGAGTTCACCAAGGCCGCGCTGCGCCTGCGCCGCGAGCACCCCGCGCTGCGGCAGCGGCACTGGTTCGAGGGCCAGCCCACGATCGTCGGCGGACCGCTGGATCTCGCCTGGTCGCACCCCGACGGGCGCGTGATGACCGACGAGGACTGGGGGAACGGAGCGCAGCGGGCGATCGGCATGTACGTCTCGGGCCGGCCGCTGCGCGAGCCCGGGCCGCACGGCGAGCAGCTCACCGACGCGTCGTTCCTGATCTGGTTCAACTCCGGCGCCGAGGCGATCGATGCGCGCATCATGCCGCAGCAGTGGGAGCCGGCCTTCCGGGTGGTGCTCTCCACCGATCCGGAGGTCGCCGAGGGCACGGTGTGCCACGCCGGCGAGGCGATCCCCGTCGGCCCGCGTTCGATCGTCGTGATGCAGTCGCTCGAGGACGGCTCGGACTGAGCCCCCGGCCCGCGTCGCGGACCGAGCACGCCCCCTACGCGAGCGCCGCGAGCCCCAGCTCGGTCGTCGTGGCGAGGAGCGGGTGGACCGGCACGATCCGCACGGTGTAGCCGAACGGGCCCGCACGGTCCAGCACGACCTCGCCCGTGAATGCCGCGCGGGAGCCCTCGAAGCGCTCGCCGAGCGTGAGCGGAACCACCCGCAGCGACGTCAGCTGATCGTCGCCCTCGGCCCGGCCGTGGATGAGCTGGACCTGCACGTCGTCGGGGGTGAGATCGCCCAGCGCGACGTCGGCGCGCACGCGCAGGGTGGCGCCCACCTCGGCCACCTCGTCGACGCCGCTGGACTCCACGTGCTCCACGCGCACGCCCGGCCAGGCCGCACGGACGCGGCCCTTCCACGCCGCGAGCTCGATCGCGCCCGCGTAGTCTGCGCCGAGCGCCCGCGCATTGCGCGCGGCCGGGGTGTAGAGCGCGTTGACGTAGTCACGCACCATCCGCGAGGCGAGCACCTTGGGGCCGAGCGACTCGAGGGTGTGCCGCATCATCTCCATCCACCGCACGGGGATGCCGGCGCCGTCGCGGTCGTAGAACCTCGGGGTGATCTCGCGCTCGAGCAGCTCGTACAGCGCGGCCGCCTCGAGGTCGTCGCGGTGATTGGGGTCGTCCACGCCGTCGGCCGAGGGGATCGCCCAGCCGTTCTCGCCGTCGAACCACTCGTCCCACCAGCCGTCGAGGATCGACAGGTTCAGGCCGCCGTTCAGGGCCGCCTTCATGCCGCTCGTGCCGCAGGCCTCGTAGGGGCGCAGCGGATTGTTCAGCCATACGTCGCAGCCGGGGTACAGCGCCTGTGCCATCTGGATCTCGTAGTCCGGCAGGAAGACGATGCGGTGGCGCACCTCGGGGTCGTCGGCGAAGCGCACCAGCTGCTGGATGAGGGCCTTGCCGCCGTCGTCGGCCGGGTGGGACTTGCCCGCGATGACGAGCTGGATCGGCCGCTCCGGGTCGAGCAGCAGGGCCTTCAGCCGCTCGGGGTCGCGCAGCATGAGCGTCAGGCGCTTGTACGAGGGGACTCGCCGGGCGAAGCCGATCGTGAGCACGTCGGGCGAGAGGGCGTCGTCGATCCAGGTGAGCTCGGCGTCGACAGCGCCGCGGTGCAGCCACGACGCGCGCAGCCGCTGCCGCGCGTCGATCACGAGGCGCTCGCGCATGCGGTGCTTGGCCGCCCAGATGCGCTCGAAGCCGATCTCGTTGAACGCCCGCGTGAGCGCGCCCTCCTCGCCATCGAGGTCGGCGCCGGACTCGTCGAACATGTCGAGGAACTCGCGCGCCACCCACGTGCGCGCGTGGACGCCGTTCGTGATCGACCCGATCGGCACCTCGGCCTCGTCGAAGTCCGGCCACAGGCCGTTGAACATCTCGCGGCTGACGTGGCCGTGCAGGGTCGAGACCCCGTTGGCGCGCTGGCCGAGCCGGAAGCCCATGACGGCCATGTTGAAGACGCCGGGGTCGCCGCCCTCGTAGTCCTCGGCGCCGAGTGCGAGCACCCGATCCGTCGGCACGCCCGGGAGCACGCCGCCGTCGGTGGCGAAGTACTGCTCGATGAGCGAGCGGGGGAACCGATCGATGCCCGCGGGCACCGGCGTGTGGGTCGTGAACACCGTCGACGCGCGCGACATCTCCAGCGCGTCGTCGAACGCGAGGCCCGGGGCGCCGTCCCCCACCGTCAGCTCGCGGATCCGCTCGAGGCCCTGGAACCCGGCGTGGCCCTCGTTGGTGTGATAGACCTCGGGCTCCGCGGCGCCCGTGATCCGGCAGTAGGCGCGGAGTGCCCGCACGCCGCCGACGCCGAGCAGCAGCTCCTGCCGCAGCCGGTGCTCGCCGCCCCCGCCGTACAGCCGGTCCGTGATGTCGGCGTAGTTCTGCGGGTTGCCGTCGACGTCGGTGTCGAGCATCAGCAGCGGCACCCGTCCGACCCGGGCGACCCAGATCCGCGCGCGCAGGTCGGGCCCGCCGGGCATGGCGAGCGAGACCGTGGCGATCGAGCCGTCCGCCTCCCGCAGGGGGCTGATCGGCAGCTCGTCCGGATCGAGCAGCGGATACGACTCCTGCTGCCACCCCTCGCGCGAGAGCGCCTGCGTGAAGTAGCCGTGCCGGTACAGCAGCCCGACGCCGATGATCGGCACGCCCAGGTCGCTCGCCGCCTTCAGGTGGTCGCCCGCGAGGATCCCGAGGCCGCCCGAGTACTGCGGGAGCGCCGCGGCGATGCCGAACTCGGGCGAGAAGTACGCGATCGCGCGCGGGCCGTCGCCGAGGTCTCGCTGATACCAGTGGTCGTCCGCCAGGTAGGCGCGCAGGTCGTCCCGCACGCGGGCGAGCCGCTCCAGGAACCCGTCGTCATGCGCCAGCTGCTCCAGCCGGGCGGGATCGACGCCCCCGAGCACCTCCACCGGATCCTGCGTGCGGCCCCACAGCTCGGCGTCGACGTGCGCGAACACGTCCTGCGTCTCGACGTGCCAGCACCAGCGCAGGTTGCCCGCCAGCTCGCCCAGCGCGGCAAGCGGCTCGGGCAGGACGGGCCGGACGGTGAATCGGCGGATCGCGCGCATGCGCCCACCGTAGCCCCGCGGCGATGCCGGTGGGTTGCCCCGTGGTGAACGGCGAGAATCCAACGGTGCGCTGAGAATCCACGGATGACTGGATTGTCGGCGCGCGGATGGATTCTCGGCGGTCGGGGACGCGCGGAAGGGGACGCGCGGGAGGGGAGGGTGGCCGCCGCGGAACCGATGTGGGAAGTTGGTGCCATGGTCGGACGCATCCCCGTGATCGAGGTCCATCCGGTCGTCCACGGGGGCGCGCGGCCCGCGAAGGCGGCGGTGGGGGAGCCGCTCCCCGTGCGCGCCACCGTGTTCCGCGAGGGGCACGACCAGCTCGGCGCCGAGGCGCTGCTCATCGGGCCGGACGGCGCGCGGCGGGCGCCCGTGCGCATGCGCGAGATCGCGACGGGCACCGACCGCTACGAGGCCTGGCTGACCCCGGACGAGCAGGGCGAGTGGTCCTTCGAGGTGCGGGCGTTCTCCGATCCGCTGGCCACCTGGACGCACGACGCGGCGCTGAAGATCCCCGCCGGCGTCGACGTCGACCTCATGTTCCTCGAGGCGCGGCTGCTGCTCGAGCGCATCCGCGCCGAGGGGCGGCTCTCGCCGGCCGATCGCGCCGCGCTGAAGGCCGCGCTCGCCGCCGCGACCGACGCCGACCGGCCGGCCGAGGCGCGGCTCGCGGTGCTGACCGGGCCCGAGACGCGGGCGCTGTTCGAGGACCACCCGCTGCGCGACCTCGTCACGGTCGAGGGCCCGTACCCGCTCTACGCCGATCGGCGCCGGGCGCTCACGGGCGCGTGGTACGAGTTCTTCCCGCGCTCCGAGGGCGCCCGTGTCGACCGGAAGACGAAGAAGGTCGTCAGCGGCACGTTCCGCACGGCCGCCAAGAGCCTCGACCGGGTCGCGGCCATGGGGTTCGACGTGCTCTACCTCCCGCCGATCCACCTGATCGGCGAGGTCAACCGCAAGGGGCCGAACAACACCCTCACGCCCGGCCCGGACGACCCGGGCTCGCCGTGGGCGATCGGGTCGCGCCACGGCGGGCACGACGCGATCCACCCGGACCTCGGCACCTTCGCCGACTTCGACCACTTCGTGAGGCGCGCGAAGCGGCTGGGGATCGAGGTCGCCCTCGACCTCGCGCTGCAGGCCGCGCCCGACCACCCGTGGGTGACGACGCATCCGCAGTTCTTCCGGCACCGCGCCGACGGCTCGATCGCGTACGCCGAGAACCCGCCGAAGAAGTACCAGGACATCTACCCGCTGTACTTCGACGACGATTTCGAGGGCGTGCTCGCCGAGGTGGAGCGAGTGCTGCGGGTCTGGATGGATCACGGGGTGCGGATCTTCCGCGTCGACAACCCCCACACCAAGCCCGTCGTGTTCTGGGAGCGGCTGCTGGGACGCATCCGCGAGACGGATCCGGACGTGATCTTCCTCAGCGAGGCGTTCACGCGCCCCGCCATGATGCGCACGCTCGGCGCCGTCGGCTTCCACCAGTCGTACACGTACTTCACGTGGCGCGTCGCGAAGGACGAGATCGAGGACTACCTGCGCGAGGTCTCGCGCGAGACCGACCACCTCATGCGCCCGAGCTTCTGGGTGAACACCCCCGACATCCTGCACGAGACGCTGCAGTACGGCGGGCCGGCGATGTTCGCCATCCGCGCGACGCTCGCCGCCATGGCGACGCCGTCGTGGGGCATGTACGCCGGGTACGAGCTGTTCGAGCACGTGGCCGTGCGGCCCGGCAGCGAGGAGTACCTCGACAGCGAGAAGTACCAGATCCGCATCCGCGACTGGGCGGGCGCCGAGGCCTCGGGCCGCACGCTCGCGCCGTACATCGCGCGGCTGAACGAGCTGCGCCGCGCGCACCCCGCGCTGCAGCTGCTGCGCAACCTCGTCGTGCATGCCACGGACGACGACCACGTCCTGTGCTTCTCGAAGACGCACGGGGACGACACGGTGATCGTCGTGCTCAACCTCGACCCGCACGGCGCGCGCGAGACGACCGTGCACCTCGACCTGGCCGCGGCCGGCCTGCCCGAGCGCTTCGTCGTGCACGACGAGCTGACCGGATCGGAGTGGGTATGGGGAGCGGACGCCTACGTGCGCCTCGACCCCGCGGGCGACGTCGCGCACATCCTCACGGTGAGGCCCGCGCCGTGACCGAGCCCGAGATCCTGCCGGTCGACACGGACGTGCTCGCGGCCGTCGCCGCCGGCGAGCACCCCGACCCGCACGCCGTGCTCGGGCCGCACCCCCATGAGGGCGGCGTGACGGTGCGCGTGCTGCGGCCGCTCGCCTCCGCCGTCACCGTGCGCTACCGCGCCCTGCCCACACGCCGGTTCCCCGACGGCCGCCACGAGATCGAGCTGCAGCACGAGTGGGGCGGGGTGTGGGTGGGCGTCATCCCGGGCGAGCCGGGGGTGGCCGAGGGCGACGTGCCGCCGTACACGGTCGTCGCCACCTACGGCGAGGGGCCGGATGCCGCCGTGCACGAGCGGGACGATCCGTACCGCTTCCTGCCCACGCTCGGCGAGGTCGACATCCACCTCATCGGCGAGGGGCGCCACGAGCGGCTGTGGGATGTGCTCGGCGCGCACGTGCGCACGTTCGACGGCCTGGGCGCGGCGCCCGATGTGACCGGCACCGCTTTTGCCGTGTGGGCGCCGCGGGCCGGCGCCGTGCGGGTGAAGGCCGACTTCAACGACTGGGACGGCCGCGCGCACCCGATGCGCCGGCTCGGCTCCAGCGGCATCTGGGAGCTGTTCGTGCCGGGTGTGGGCGCCGGCACCCGCTACAAGTACGAGATCCTCGGCGCCGACGGCCGCTGGCACGAGAAGGCCGATCCCATGGCGTCGTTCGCCGAGGTGCCGCCGCTGACGGCGTCGGTCGTCTTCGACTCGTCGTACGAATGGGGCGATGCCGACTGGATCGCGCGCCGCGCGGCCGAGGCGGGCCGCGGCCACACCGACCGCCCGATGTCGATCTACGAGGTGCACCTCGCGTCGTGGCGGCGCGAGCGCACCTACGCGCAGCTCGCCGACGAGCTCGTCGCCTACGTCACCGATCTCGCCTTCACCCACGTGGAGCTCATGCCCGTGATGCAGCATCCGTTCGGCGGATCGTGGGGCTATCACGTGACCGGCTACTACGCGCCCGACAGCCGCCTGGGCGATCCGGACGGG
This sequence comes from Microbacterium sp. FG3, assembly GCF_057809335.1. NCBI lineage: Bacteria > Bacillati > Actinomycetota > Actinomycetes > Micrococcales > Microbacteriaceae > Microbacterium > Microbacterium sp. FG3. Next base: position 33,692 of record NZ_JBMDJT010000023.1, read on the forward strand.
CTGCGCCTGCTGATCGACCGCCTGCACCAGGCCGGCGTGGGGGTCATCCTGGACTGGGTTCCCGGCCACTTCGCGACCGACGAGTGGGCCCTCGCGCGCTTCGACGGCGCGCCGCTGTACGAGGATCCGAATCCGCAGCGCGGCTGGCACCAGCAGTGGGGCTCGCACATCTTCGACTTCGGCAACCCGCCCGTGCGCAACTTCCTCTACGCCAACGCCGTGTACTGGCTGGAGGAGTTCCACGCCGACGGCCTGCGCGTGGACGGCGTCGCGTCGATGCTCTACCTCGACTACGCGCGCGAGCCGGGGCAGTGGACGCCCAACGTGCACGGCGGTCGCGAGAACCTCGAGGCCGTGCAGTTCCTGCAGGAGATGAACGCCACGGTCTACCGCCGCGTGCCCGGCGTCGTGACCATCGCCGAGGAGTCCACCGCGTGGCCGGGGGTGACGAAGCCGACCTCGACGGGCGGGCTGGGCTTCGGCTTCAAGTGGAACATGGGATGGATGCACGACACGCTCGCCTACATCGGGCGCGATCCCGTGCACCGCGTGCACCACCATCACGACATCACGTTCTCGCTCGCCTACGCGTGGAGCGAGAACTACGTGCTGCCGCTCTCGCACGACGAGGTCGTGCACGGCAAGGGATCGCTGCTGCGCAAGGCGCCGGGGGACCGGTGGCGCGAACTGGCCACGCTGCGCGCGTACCTGGCCTTCATGTGGGCCCACCCCGGCAAGCAGCTGCTGTTCATGGGCGGCGAGTTCGGGCAGGAGTCGGAGTGGGCCGAGTCGCGCGAACTCGACTGGTGGCTGCTCGACCTGCCCGACCACGCCGGCGTGCGGCAGACGGTGCGCGACCTCAACGCCCGCTACCGCGAGACGCCGGCGCTGTGGGCGCGCGACGCGGATCCCGCGGGCTTCGAGTGGCTCGTCGCCGACGACGCGGCGGCCAACGTGCTCGCCTTCGCCCGCCGGGACGGCGACGGATCGCTCCTCGTGTGCGCGAGCAACTTCTCGGCCGCGCCGCACGAGCGCTACCGCCTGCGCCTGCCCGAGGCGGGCGCGTGGGACGAGGTGCTCAACACCGACGCCGGGGTCTACGGCGGATCGGGCGTCGGCAACCTCGGGCGCATCGAGGCGCCGGAGGGGGGCGAGACCGAGCTGGCGCTGCCGCCGCTCGGGACCGTGTGGTTCCGGTTCGCCGGCTGAGCGGGCTGATCCGCGTCGGGTGTGCGCCCGCATCGAACCGGCGCACGAGAAAGGGCCGCCGCCATCCGAGGATGTGCGACGGCCCGCTCTCGCGCGTGGGGGTCAGGAGCGCGACCTGCTCCGGTTCCCGGTGATGAGGCCCCAGATCAGCAGGACCACGATGGAACCGCCGATCGCGAGCAGCCAGCTCTCCAGGCTCCAGAACTCCTCGAGTCCGACGCCGAAGATGGCGGTGCCGATCCAGCCGCCGACGAGCGCGCCGACGACACCGAGGATCAGCGTCATGATCCATCCGCCGCCCTGCTCGCCGGGCAGGATCGCCTTCGCGATGGCACCGGCGATGAGACCGAGGATGATGAAAGCGATGAAGCTCATGTGTCAGCTCCTTTCGTGCGGGCAGGGTTGCCCGATGCCTTCACGCTAGGGGTGCGCGCGGAACGCCACGAGAGGCTTGACAAACGCTGTGAGGCTTCGCCATTTCGCGGGCGCGCAGGGCGCGCGGGCCAGGGCGGGCTCGGCGCGGGCGACTCAGGCCGGGTCGAGGCGCAGCACGTTCGACTCGCCCAGCTGCACGTCGTCGACCAGCCGCAGCGAGCGGGCGAGATCGTCGACGGCGCCGAGCACGATGCCGAAGCGCGAGCGGTCGGGGCTCATCGCCGTGAGCGTGACGAGGTGCGTGCCGGTGTCCCACGTGTAGGTGACGGTCGGCGGCGCGTTCTCGCTCTGCGGCAGGTCGAGCACGAGTCGCTCGCCCGCGCCCAGGTGCGGGCTGTGGAACGGCTCGCCGTCGTCGTACTCCATGGGCATCATGGCCCTGGCCGCGCGCACCTGGGGCGTCAGCTCCTGCAGCTGCGCCGTCGCGACGAGCAGCTCGGGGTCCTCGCGCCACACCCATGCGAGCATCCGGCCCTCCATGCGGCGCATGATCACGGGCACGAACTGGCTCATCAGCCAGGGGCCGACCCGGCCGGAGGGGGTCTCGAGGCCGAGCTGGCGGCGCGAGGTGTCGACGAGCATACGGATCGCGGCCTTGCGATGGCGGCGCCCGCGCAGGCCCATGCTGCCCGTGACGGGGACCCAGAGGCGGTCGTCGGCTGTCGCGGTGAGACGCATGCCCTCAGCCTACGGTCGCCGCCTCCGCGGGCGCCGTGGGGCGGGCCCCCGTGGCGGATCCGCGAGAATCCACGCCCGCGCCGACAATCCTGGTGCGCATGCATTCTCGGCGCGGGGTTGGATTCTCGATCGCGGTGAGCGCGCAGGGGGCGCCGATACGCTTGAGCGGTGACCAACCCCGAACTGGCGCGCGCCGAGTCCCTGATCGCCGTGACCCCCGACTACCCCGAGCCCGGCGTGATGTTCCGCGACATCTCCCCGCTGCTCGCCGACGGCGCGGCGATGCGCGCCGTGGCGGACGAGCTGATCCGGCCGTTCGCCGGCACGTTCGACATCGTCGGCGGCATCGAGGCCCGCGGGTTCCTGCTCGCCGGGTACGTGTCGGCCCTCACGGGCGTCGGGATGCTGCCGATCCGCAAGGCGGGCAAGCTGCCCCGTCCGGCGGCCGCCGTCTCGTACGCGCTCGAGTACGGCACCGCCACGATCGAGGGCCCCGACGTGCTCGCCCCCGGCGCCCGCGTGCTGCTGCTCGACGACGTGCTCGCCACGGGCGGCACGCTCACCGCGGCGCAGGAGCTCGTGCGCGATCTCGGCGCCGTCGTCGCCGGGTCGGCCGTGATCCTGGAGCTCGAGGGCCTGAACGGGCGCGCGCACGCCGGCGAGGTGCACACCGTCTTCACCGCCTGACGCGGCATCGCACGCGGAACGGGCCGGCCTCCCTCGCGGGAGCCGGCCCGTTCTGCGTGGCGGCGGTCAGACGCCGAGCGCGGCGCGGATCGGATCGATCGTGAAGTACACGACGAACAGCAGCGACGACACCCACATGAGCCAGTGGATATCGCGCACCTTGCCCTGCGCGAGCTTCACGATGACGTAGGCGATGAAGCCCGCTCCGATGCCGTCGGCGATCGAGTAGGTGAACGGCATGATGGCGATGGTGAGGAACGCGGGGATCGCGATCTCCATCCTCGTCCAGTCGATGCCGGAGATCTGCGTCATCATCAGGAAGCCGACGATCACGAGCGCGGGCGCGGCGGCCTCGTAGGGCACGAGCTCCACGAGCGGCGACAGGAACGTCGCCAGCAGGAACGCGATGCCCGTGACGACCGACGCCAGACCCGTGCGCGCGCCCTCCGCGACACCGGAGGTCGACTCGACGTACGAGGTGTTCGACGAGACGGATCCCATGCCTCCGGCCATCGCGGCGATCGAGTCGACGATGAGGATGCGGCGGGTGTGGGGCGGGTTGCCCTTGGCGTCGAGCAGCTTCGCCTCGGCGCCGACGGCGACCATGGTGCCCATGGTGTCGAAGAAGTCGGCCAGCAGCAGCGTGAAGATGAGCAGGACGGCGGTGACGATGCCGATCCGCTCCCACGACCCGAGGATGTCGAACTGCCCGAGCAGCGAGAAGTCGGGCACGCTCGCGACGCCGGTGAAGGTGGGCGCGTGGTTCCAGCCGCCCGGGTTCTCGGCGGGGTCGGCCGCGCCGATGTTCAGAGTGTTCTCGAGGATCACCGCGAGCACGGTCGCGACGAGGATCGAGATGAGCAGCGCGCCGCGCACCTTGCGGACCCACAGCACGATCGCCAGGACGAGGCCGACGACGAAGACGAGGATCGGCCAGGTGCCGAGGTTGCCGAGCTGCACGATCGTCGCACCGGTCTCGACGAAGCCGGCGTTCGTGAGGCCGATGAGCGTGATGAACAGGCCGATGCCCACGCCGATGGCGACCTTCAGCTCGCGCGGCACGGCGTTGAAGACGGCCTCTCGGAAGCCCGTGAGCACGAGGACGAGGATGATCACGCCCTCGATCACCACGAGGCCCATCGCGTCGGCCCAGGTCACGTTCGGCAGGCCGGCGATCGAGAACGCGACGACGGCGTTCAGGCCGAGGCCGGCGGCGAGCGCCATGGGGTAGTTGGCGACGACGCCCATGAGGATCGTCATGACGCCCGCCACGAGCGCGGTCGTGGACGCGATCATGCCGATGTTCGGGGCGTCGCCGCCGCCGAGCATCTGGCCGGTGCCGTCGGGGACGGTGCCGAGGATGAGCGGGTTCAGGAACACGATGTAGCACATCGCGAAGAAGGTCACGAGGCCGCCGCGCACCTCGGTGCCGATGGTGGAGCCGCGCTCGGTGATCTTGAAGAAGCGGTCGAGCGCGCTCCGCGGGGCCCCCGCGCGCGTCGCCGTCGAAGTGTCGTTCGCCATGAGCGATATCCTTTCACGCCCGCGGTGTCCACCCCGGCCCGCAGAGGCGCGGACGGGCGTAGGCTGGAGGCATCCGATCCATTCGGGTGAATACAGCAGCGCGATCCGAAGCGCCGGCGGCCCGATGGACCGACGCAGAGGAGTATCGAATGGGATTCGAAGGCAAGGTCGCGATCGTCACGGGCGGCGGTTCGGGTATCGGAGAGGCGACCGCGAAGGAGCTCGCGGGCCTCGGCGTGAAGGTCGTCGTCACCGACATCAAGCTCGAGGCCGCCCAGCGCGTGGTCGACGAGATCGCCCAGGCCGGCGGCGAGGCCGCGGCGATCCAGGGCGACACGGCGAAGGCCGACGACAGCCGCAAGGCCGTCGAGTTCGCCGTGGAGACCTACGGCAAGCTCAACTACGCGTTCAACAACGCCGGCATCGGCGGGCCCTCGGCCCCGACCGGCGAGCTCGACCTCGACGGCTGGGACACCGTGGTGGGCATCAACCTGAGCGGCGTCGCCTACGGACTGCGCTACCAGATCCCGGCGATCCTCGAGGCGGGCGCGGGCGAGGGCGCCATCGTGAACATGGCGTCGATCCACGGCACCGTCGCGGCGCTCGGCAACTCGGCCTACACCGCCACGAAGCACGCCGTCGTGGGCCTCACCAAGAACGCCGCCGCGGAGTACGGCCCCGCGGGCCTGCGCATCAACGCGGTGGGCCCCGGCTACATCGACACGCCGCTGCTGGCCGGCGCCCCGGCCGAGGTCAAGGAGGGCCTCGTGGCGAAGCACCCGCTCGGGCGCCTCGGCCGCGCCGACGAGATCGCCAAGGTCGTGCGCTTCCTGCTCTCGGACGACGCCTCGTTCGTCACGGGCGCGTACTACCTGATCGACGGCGGCTACACGGCCGTCTGATCCCGCGCTCTCGAGGCCCTCGCTCCCGTTCAGGGGCGGGGGCCTCGGCGTTCTCAGGAGCGGATGACGACGTTGATCGGCTCCTCGCCGCGCGCCAGGCGCTCGGCCTGCGTCGCGACGAGCCGCGCGATCCGCGGATCCATGGCGGCGGAGCGGCCGCCCACGTGGGGCGCGATGATCGCGCCGGGCAGCGACCACAGCGGGTGGTCGGCGGGCAGCGGCTCGGGGTCGAACACGTCGCTGGCCATGCGCAGCCGGCCGCGGCGCAGGTGCGCCACGAGCGCGTCGGTGTCGACGGTCGGGCCGCGGCCGATGTTCACGACGAGCGCGCCGTGGGGGAGGGCGGAGAGTACCTCGTCGCCGATGAGGCGGTGCGTCTGCGGGCCGCCGGGCAGGGCGTTCACGAGGATGTCGGCCGTGCCGGCGAGCTCGGGCAGCTCGTCGATGCCGTGCACGTGCACGCCGTCCTCGTCGCGGGCGCGCGACGCGACGGGCACCACCTCGGCCTCGAAGGCCGCGATGCGCGCCGCGATGGCCTTGCCGACGCCGCCGTAGCCGAGCAGCAGCACGCGGCGGTCGGCGAGGCCGATGGTCGTCGAGGGCGCCCACTCGCCGCGGTCCTGCGCGCGCACGTAGTCGGCCAGGCCGCGCTGGGCCATGAGGATGAGGCCGAGGGTGAGCTCCGCGGTCGCGGTCTCGTGCACGCCAGAGGCGTTGGCGTAGACGAGCCCCTCGGGCAGCACGTCGGCCACGCCGTCGTACCCGATCGCCTGCCCCTGCACGAGGCGCGGCCGCAGCTCGCTCAGCGCGCGCAGGGTGGCGCCCTGGCGCATGTACGGCGGCACGACGATGTCGACGGGCCCGTCGGGGACCGACGCGTCGTCCTTCCAGACGACGACCTCGATCTCGAGGGACGGATCCAGCAGCGCCCGCACGTCGTCGGCGAGGCGTTCGGTCGGCACGGAGACGGTGAGAGCGGTCACCCGATCCACGCTACCGCGGCCGACCGGCGTCAGGCCGCGGCGGCGACCGTCGCGGCGACGGCGCTGGCGAAGAACCCCAGGCCGTCGACGCCCGAGCGCATGGCGGCGGGGGTGCCGGGGCCGAAGCCCGGCTCGACCGCGTGCTCGGGGTGCGGCATGAGGCCCACGACGTTCCCGGCCTCGTTCGTCACGCCCGCGATGTCGTTGAGCGATCCGTTGGGGTTCACGCCCAGGTAGCGGAAGGCCACGCGGCCCTCGCCCTCGATCCGCTTCAGCGTCTCGGCGTCGGCGATGTAGCCGCCGTCGGCGTTCTTGAGCGGGATGACGATCTCCTGGCCGGCCTGGAACGCGCTCGTCCACGCCGTGTCGGCGTTCTCCACCCGCAGGCGCTGGTCGCGGCGGATGAACTGCTGGTGGGCGTTGCGGATGAGGCCGCCGGGCAGCAGGTGCGCCTCGACGAGCATCTGGAAGCCGTTGCAGATGCCGAGCACGGGCATGCCCTTCGCGGCGGCGTCCTTGACCTCGGCCATGATCGGCGCGTGGGCCGCGATGGCGCCGGCGCGCAGGTAGTCGCCGTACGAGAAGCCGCCCGGCAGGATCACGGCGTCGACGCCGTCGAGGTCGTGCGATCCGTGCCAGAGCGCGACGGGCTCGGCGCCGGCGACGCGCACTGCGCGCCGGGCGTCGCCGTCGTCGAGCGAGCCGGGGAAGGTGATGACGCCGATCCGCGCGGTCATTCGGCGACCTTCACGCTCACGACGTCCTCGATGACCGCGTTCGACAGGATCTCGTCGGCGACCTGACGCGCCTCGGCGAGCACCTCGTCGGTGACCTCGCCCTCCACGGTCAGCTCGATGCGCTTGCCGATGCGGACGTTCTGGAACGCGCCGTGCCCGAGGCGGGCGAGCGATCCGGTGACCGCCTTGCCCTGCGGATCCAGCAGCTCGGCCTTGGGCATGACGTCGACGACGATGGTGGGCATGTTCGAGCCTTAGGGGTCGAGGGCGGGGTACCCCACGATTCTACGGGTGCCGATACCATGCGCTTCATGTACGCCGTCGTGGGCCTGGCCGTGTTGGCGCTTTTCGTCGTGACGCTCATCGACGTGCTGCGGCGGGACGAGACGGGCGTGCGCCTGCTGCCGAAGGTGGCGTGGGTGTTCGTCGTGATCCTCATCCCGCTGATCGGCAGCGTGCTGTGGTGGGCGCTCGGGCGCGAGCCGGCTTCACCCCGCGTCACCTCCACGCGCTTCCCCGAGCACATGGCCACGCCCGTCCTGCCGGGCGAGCCCCGCTCGACCGAGCAGCAGCTCGCGGACCTCGAGTGCGAGGAGCGCGAGGCGGCGCTGCGCGCCGAGCTCGCGCGTCGTCGCCGCGAGAAGGGCCTCGACCCGGCGTGACGCCGGCCCGGTGCCCTTGACACCGTGGGAGCGCTCCCATAGTGTCTCGGGCAGACGGCGTGGGAGCGCTCCCACGCCGTCTG
>NZ_JBMDJT010000024.1:0-40459 GCF_057809335.1 Microbacterium sp. FG3
ATCGGTTGCTGAACGGAGCGGCGAAGCCGCGGAGATGAAGCGACCACCGCAACCGCCGTCGGCGGGTCAGGCGCGGCGGAAGCCGCCCTCGCTGTCGATGACCTGGCCGACGATCCACTCGCCCTCGTCGCTGACGAGCCACGCGATGAGGCGCGCCGGATCGTCGGGCTCGCCGAAGCGCCCGCTCGGGAACCGGTCGCGCAGCCACTCGAGGGTCGCGTCGCCCATCCCGTTGCCCGGATCGAGGAAGCCCGTGTTCACCGGCCCCGGGTTCACGGTGTTGAGCAGGATGCCCTGCGGCGCGAGCTCGTCGGCGACCGTCATGGTCATGCCCGCGAGCGCCGCCTTCGCCGTGGCGTAGGCGATCTCGCCGCGCATTGGACCCTTTCCCTGGCCCGACGTCATCCAGATCACGCGGCCGCCCGGTCTGGACGGATCGTGGCGCGCGGCGAACGCCTTCGTGAGCAGCAGCACCGCGCGGGCATCCACTGCCCAGTGCGCGTCGAGCGCCGCGGCGTCGATCTCGGCCAGCGTGCCGTCCGTGCCCGAGATCGCGTGGTTGCACACGAGGATGTCGAGCGCGCCCAGCGCGTCGATCGCCGCGTCGACCAGTGCGGCCGGCGCGGCCGGATCCGCGAGATCGCCCGGCAGGTCGAGCAGGCGCGCCCCCGGCGCGAGGTGCGGCTCGATCGACGCGCGCACGTCGGCGAGCTCGTCCGCGCCCCAGGGCTGCTCGACGTCGTGGGCGCGGTGGTGATGGATCGCGACGTCGGCGCCCATCGCCGCGAGTCGCCGCGCCACGGCCGCGCCGATCCCGCGCACGCGGCTCGCGCCGGTCACCAGCGCCGTGCGTCCCCGCAGCGGCAGCGATTGCGTCATCCGTCCTCCTCGAGCAGTGTCAACCGCCACGACGATACGCTGGCGCGATGGATCGGGACGAGTGGGAGGAGCGCGTCGCGGCGCTATGGGCGGACGACCTCGGCGACGAGGAGCGGATCGAGCGGATGCGGGTGCTCGCGGCGGATGCGCCGCACCCCGCGCTCGGCGCCTTCGAGCTCGGGGGCGCGCTCGACTCGGCCGGCCGCGAAGCCGCGGCCGACGAGCGGTACGCCGCCGCGACGGACGCGGGCCTGGCCGCGATCGACCCCGCGCGTGCGGCGCAGCTCGTCGTGCAGCACGCGTCGACCCTGCGCAACCTGGGTCGCACCGACGAGGCCATCGCGATGCTCCGCGCCGCGCGGCCGCACCCCGAGACCGGGGCGGCGCCCGCGGTGTTCCTCGCGCTCGCGCTGCACAGCGCCGGGCGTTCGGCCGAGGCGCTGCGCGTGGCCATCGAGGCGATCGAGCCGGGCCTGCCGCGCTACCGCCGCTCCGTCCGCGCGTACGCGGCCGCGCTCACGGATGCGGATCAGGGCAGCAGCGGCAGCACCTGAGCGAGGTCGACGGGGCCGATCACGAGCGGCGCCTGCGCGCGCACCGTCGGCTTCGCGTTGAACGCGAGTCCGAGCCCGGCCGCGGCGATCATGAGCAGGTCGTTCGCCCCGTCGCCGATCGCGACGGTGCGGCGCATCGGCACGCCGTGCTCCGCCGCCCACGCGCGCAGCTGCGCGGCCTTGCCCGCCGCGTCGACGATCGGCCCGTCCACCTCGCCGGTGAGCGTGCCGGAATCCGCGACGAGCCGGTTGGCGCGCCACACGTCCACCCCGAGCGACGGCGCGAGGTCGTCGAGGATCTCGTGGAAGCCGCCCGAGACGACGCCGACGACGCCGCCGCGGGCGTGCACGCCGTCGATCAGCTCGCGCACACCGGGCGTCGGCTCGATGCGCGCCCGCACTCGGGCGAACGACGCGGTCGGCACCCCCGCGAGCTCCCGCACGCGCGAGCGCAGGCTGGCGGCGAAGTCCACCTCGCCGCGCATGGCCGCCTCGGTCGCGGCGGCCACCTCGGCGCCCCGGCCGGCCTCGTCGGCGATCAGCTCGATCACCTCGTTGCGGATGAGCGTGGAGTCGGCATCGAGGACGACGAGGAAGCGCGCGGTCACGAGGGTCGAGCATATCGGTGCGCGGCGCGGGCGAATCGGCGCGCGCGGCCCGAACCGGGTGCTCGGGATCGGTAGGCTGATCGGCATGGCAGACCCCGTGCTCTCGTTCGCCGATGTCGTCGTCCGTCGTGGCCCCCGCAACATCGTGGACGGGGTCAGCTGGACGGTGAACGACGACGAGCGGTGGGTCATCCTCGGCCCGAACGGCGCCGGCAAGACGACGCTGCTGCAGCTCGCCGACACGCTCATGCACCCGACCTCCGGCACGGTGCGGATCCTCGACGAGCAGCTCGGCCGCACCGACGTGTTCGAGCTGCGCCCGCGCATCGGCTTCGCGTCCACGGCGCTGGCGCGGCAGATCCCCGCCGAGGAGACCGTGCTGAACGTCGTCATGACGGCGGCGTACTCGGTGATGGGCCGCTGGAACGAGGAGTACGAGAACGTCGACGAGCGCCGCGCGCTGCGCGTGCTGCGCGACTGGCGGCTGGATCACCTCGCCGACCGGCTCTTCGGCACGCTGAGCGACGGCGAGCGCAAGCGCGTGCAGATCGCGCGGGCAATCATGACCGATCCCGAGCTGCTCCTGCTCGACGAGCCGACCGCGAGCCTCGATCTCGGATCGCGCGAGGTGCTGCTGGCGCTCCTGTCGGAGTACGCGGCCTCGCCGTCCACGCCCGCGATCGTCATGGTGACGCACCACGTCGAGGAGATCCCGGTGGGCTTCACCCACGTGCTGCTGATGCGCGACGGGGGAGTGGTGGCGGCCGGCCCGATCGGCGAGACGCTCACGCCGCAGAATCTCTCCGAGACCTTCGGCATGCAGATCGCCCTCGCCTCGGCGAACGGGCGCTACGCCGCCCGCGCGCGCATCTGAGCGGGTCCCGCGCGACCTCTGATAGACTTGATCGCTGGTGCCGTCGCGCCCACAGACTTTCCCTTTATCCATCGCTCCCGCAAGGACATCCGAATGAAGACTGACACCCACCCCGAGTACAAGCCGATCGTGTTCCGCGACCTCGGTTCGGGCGAGACGTTCCTCACGCGCTCGACCGCGACCAGCGACAAGACGATCGAGCTCGACGGCGTCGAGTACCCGGTGATCGACGTCGAGATCTCGTCGGCCTCGCACCCGTTCTACACGGGCAAGCAGCGCATCATGGACTCGGCCGGTCGCGTCGAGAAGTTCAACCAGCGCTTCAAGGGCTTCGGCTCCAAGTAAGCCCCGCGCGTCACGAAGGCCCCGCTTCGGCGGGGCCTTCGTCGTTCCCGCGTTTCGCCGAACCCGCCCTCGATCCGCGAACCCGTCCCGGATCCGGCGCGGGTTGGGCGATCGAGCGCGGGTTCGGCGGCGGGGCGGCGGGGATGTCGAGGCGGATCGTGCCGCGGGCGAAGTCGACCACGCCCGGGCCCTTGTCGGGGGAGGGCGCGGGTACGACGGTCTGCTTCTCCTGCTCCCAGGATCTGAGCGCGTCCGCCGCGCTGGGGTGGAAGGCCTCGTTGAACAGGGCGGCGCCCGACGAGGCCTGGCCGTACTTCTTCTCGATCGGCAGCGACGAGTTCATCACCACGATGACGCTGATGGCGCCCGCGAGCGCGCCGAGGAACGGCAGCGCGAGCAGCGCGATGCGGATCAGCTCGTCGAGGCTCATGCCCCGATGGTACGGGTGCTCGCTCCGGCGGGATCAGCGGATGGGCCAGCTGCCGTCGACGACGGCGTCGATGCGACCGATCCTCACGAAGTACTCGGTGAGGCTCTCGGCCTGGGCACGGGCCCAGCCGATCTGCCGGGTGTGCAGCTCCTCCACCGTGTCGGGCAGCGTGTCGGCGTAGCGCTCGGCGATCGCCAGCGCGACGCGGCCGGCCGCGATCGCGTCGGCCGAGGCCTCGTGCGCGGCCTCCAGGGCGACGGCGTAGTGGGCGGCGACGACATCGAGCGTGCGCTTGCCCTTGCGGAACCGGTCGACGGTCTTGTCGATCACGAGCGGATCGATCACGGGGTGCGGATCGGCGATCGGCTCGAGGCCGTGGCGCTGCGCCTCGTGCTTGAGCATCGACAGGTCGAAGGCGGCGTTGTAGGCCACGATCGGGATGCCGCCGGCGAGGATCGTGCGCAGCGCGTTGACGATCTCGGCCACGACCTCGTGTGCCGGGCGCCCCTCCGCCCGCGCGTGCGCGGTCGTGATGCCGTGCACCGCCGTGGCGCCCTCGGGGATCTCGATGCCGGGGTCGGCGAGCCACGACTCGGCGTGCAGCACGGCGCCCGACGAATCGAGCAGGCCGACGTAGGCCGTGACGATCCGGTCGTTCTCCACGTCGACGCCCGTGGTCTCGAGGTCGAACACGGCCACGCGATCGAGCAGCCGCGTCGAGCGCTCCGCGAGCACCATGGGCGAGTCGTCGACCGGATCCGGGGTGGGCTCGCGAACGGCGACGGTCTCCGCGACGACGACGGTCTCTGCGACGACGGCCGTGGGCGCCACGACGGCCTCGGGTGCGCCGCTCGGCTCGTCCAGATCATCGAGGTCGAACAGCGGCGGCGGATCGGGCCAGCGGTCGCTCATATCCACACCGTAGGGCGGGGCGCCGACATTCCCGGGGCGCGGCGGCGGCGCGTCGCCGCACCTTTCGCTCCGTAGACTCGACGGGTGCCCGTCGCCTCTCCCTACGCCGATCGGCTCGCCCGCATCCCCGTCGAGCGCCGCGAGGTCGAGGTGCTCGGCGGCACGACGGCGTACTGGGCGTACGGACCCGAAGACGCCGAGACGACGATCGTGGCGTACCACGGCTTCCGCGGCGACCACCACGGGCTCGAGCCGGTCGTGGCGCACCTGCCGGGGGTGCGGGTCGTCATGCCCGACCTTCCCGGCTTCGGCGCCTCGCCGCCCCTGCCGGGCCGCACCCACGACCTCGATGCGTACGCGGAGTGGGCCACGGCCTTCGCGCAGGCCGCCGCTCCGGGCGCCGTCGTCCTCGGCCACTCGTTCGGCTCGATCGTCGCCGCGGCCGTCGTGGCGAGGGGACTTCCCACGCCCCGCCTGATCCTCATCAACCCGATCGGTGCGCCCGCGCTCGAGGGCCCGCGGGGCGTCTTCACGCGCCTCGCGGTGCTCTACTACGCGGCCGGCGCCCGCCTGCCCGAGCGGATCGGCACGTGGCTGCTGCGCACGCGCGTCATCGTGCGGGTCATGAGCCTCGCGATGGCCAAGACGCGCGAGCCGGCGCTGCGCCGCTGGATCCACGACCAGCACGACCGCTTCTTCTCGGGGTTCGCCGACCGCGACGTGCTGCGCCAGGCGTTCGTGACGAGCGTGTCGCATGACGTGCGCGAGTCGGCGCCGCGCATCGCGCAGCCCACCCTGCTCGTGGCGGCCGACCGCGACGACATCACGCCCATCGAGGCCGAGCGGGCGCTGCGCGGCCTGTTCCCCGACGCGCGCCTGGTCGAGCTGGCCGACGTCGGCCACCTCATCCACTACGAGAAGCCGGCCGAGGCCGCCGAGGCGATCCGGCGATTCCTGGCGGAGTAGGCGTCAGCGGCCGTCGCGCTTGGCGAGCTCCATGAGCCCGCTCACACGGTAGGGGATCGCCTCGCTCATGACGAGCGAGGTCTCGGTGCGCTCGACGCCCTCGATGCCCAGGATGCGTCCGTCGATGTCGAAGAGGTGGCGCGCGTCGCGGCAGGCGACGAAGGCCATCAGGTCGGTCTGCCCGCTCAGGCCGTGCACCTGCAGCACCTCGGGCAGGCGCGCGAGCTCGGCGGTGATCTTCTGCAGGTGCGGCTGACGCACCCCCACGGCGATGAACGCCTCGAGGGGGAATCCGAGGGCGGCCGTGGAGATCGAGCGCTCGAACGACCGGAACGCGCCGGACTTCTCCAGCCGGGACATCCGGGCCTGCACGGTGTTGCGCGACAGGTGCAGGCGCTCCGCGAGCGCCACCACCGTGGCGCGCGGGTCCTCGGCGAGGGCGGCGAGGAGTTCGAGGTCGACGTGATCGAGCGAGGCCATAGCGCAGGAGCCTAGCAGGTGCCAGCGGCCGGACCTGAGCAGGATGCTCAGTCGTTATCGAATCGAATGCGCGCCCTGCGGAGACCTTCCGCGGCTACGGCCCGCCGATCTGACAAACCGCACGCCCGTGGGTGGGTCAGGCGATCGCGTCGGCCGCGGCGAGCGTCACGCCGTCGGCGGCGACGTCGAAGACCCAGATCGAGGCGTTCGTGACGGGGGAGTCGGCGTTGGGCAGCGCTCCGTCGGTCGCCAGGCGCAGCAGCGTGCCGATCACGCCGCCGTGGCTCACCGCGATCACGCGGGCGTCGCCGTGGCGGGCGGCCAGGTCGTGCAGCGCCGTCGCCGCGCGCTCGGCCACCGCCGGCCGCGTCTCGGCGCCCGGCACCGCATCGCCGTAGCGCTCGCGCGCCTCGAGCACGCTCAGACCTTCGGCCACGCCGTAGCCGCGCTCGCCCAGGGCGTCGACGGTCTCGGGGGCGGGCAGGGCGAGCTCCGCGGCGATGATGCGCGCCGTCTCGGCCGCGCGCGAGAGCGGGCTCGCGGCGATCGCCGTGTAGCCGCCGTCGCGCAGCCGCTCCGCCGCCGCCCGTGCCTGCGCGCGGCCGGTGTCGTTGAGCGGGATGTCCGAGGAGCCCTGCAGGCGTCCTTCGAGGTTCCAGTCGGTCTGTCCGTGGCGCACGAGGGCGATGAGGGTCACCCGTCGAGGCTAGCGTCCGGCCGCGCCCTCACCCCTGGGAGGTCACCGGACGGCCGGCAGCGCCCGCGCGAGGTGTGCCAGCACGGGGCTCGTGCCCGCGTCGATCTTCACCGTCGCCCGGCGATCCGCCTTCGTCTCGCCGCGGTTGACGATGACGACGGGCAGCTTGCGGCGCCGGGCGCGCTCGACGAGCCGGATGCCGGAGTTCACGACGAGCGACGAGCCGGCCACGAGCAGCGCGTCGGCGGTGGCCACCAGCTGCTCGGCCTCGCGGAACCGGCCGGCGGGGATGTACTCGCCGAAGAACACGACGTCCGGCTTGAGCATGCCGCCGCACACCGTGCAGGCGGGGATCACGAAGCCCTCCGTCGACTCCGGCAGCACGTCGCCGTCCGGACCGAGCGGCACGTTCTCGGGCACGGTGATCCACGGGTTGTCGGCCTCGACTCGCGCGCCGATGTCGCGCCGGTCGAAGACCTGGCCGCAGCGCAGGCAGAACACGCGGCGCATCGTGCCGTGCAGCTCGACGACGCGGCTGCTGCCGGCGCGCAGGTGCAGGCCGTCGACGTTCTGCGTGATGACGCCCGTGGCGATGTCCGCGCGCTCCAGCTCGGCGATCGCCTCGTGGCCCTCGTTCGGCCGCGCGGTCGAGAACGCCTGCCAGCCCAGGTGCGAGCCGACCCAGTACCGGCGCCGCGCGGCCTCGTCGGCGAGGAACTGCTGCGCCGTCATGGGCGTGCGCCGCGGCGCGCCCTCGCCGCGATAGTCGGGGATGCCCGAGTCGGTGGAGACGCCCGCGCCCGTGAGGATCGCGAGGCGCCGCCCGGCGAGCGCGTCGATCGCGCGGCCGGCCTGGGCGGTCGCGGCGGCATCGAGCGGGGCGGTGGCGGTCACATCGGAAGTCTAGGCTTTGGGGGTTGTACCGGGATCGGAGGAGCGGATGGGGATCGAGCGGATCGACGACGCCGCGGACGAGCGGCTGGCCGACTACCGCGATCTCACCGACGTCGCGCTGCGCCGCGTGCTCGAGCCGCGGGGCGGGCTGTACATGGCCGAGTCGTCGAAGGTGCTGGGCCGCGCGCTCGCCGCGGGCCACGAGCCGCGCTCGGTGCTGACGGCCGAGAAGTGGCTGCCCGAGGTCGAGGCGCTGCTGGCGGGGCACCCCGAGGTGCCCGTGTACGTCGTGCCCGACGCCGTCGCCGAGGCCGTGACGGGCTACGCCGTGCACCGCGGCATGCTCGCCGCCATGCACCGGCCCGCCGACCGACCCGTCGCCGACGTGCTGCACGGCGCGCGCCTGGCGCTCGTGCTCGAGGACATCGTCGACCACACCAACGTGGGCGCGGCCTTCCGCGCCGCCGCCGGCCTCGGTGCCGACGCGGTGCTCGTCACGCCGCGCTGCGCCGATCCGCTCTACCGCCGCAGCGTGCGCGTGAGCATGGGCACCGTCTTCCAGGTGCCGTGGACGCGCCTGCCGGAGTGGCGCGGGCGCGCCGACGAGCCCGGCGCGACCGATCTGCTCCACGAGGCGGGCTTCCGCGTGGCGGCGCTCGTGCTCGCCGACGACGCGGTCGCGCTCGAGGACTTCGTGGCCGATCCGCCCGAGCGCGTCGCCCTCGTGATGGGATCCGAGGGGCACGGGCTGTCGCGGCAGGCGCTCGCCGCGGCCGACACGACCGTGACGATCCCCATGGCCGGCGGCGTCGACTCCCTCAACGTCGCCTCGGCCGCCGCCGTCGCCCTGTGGGCGCTGCGCTTCGCCCGGCGCTGATCCGGTTCAGTCCTCGGCCGCGGCCGACGGGGGGCTGAGCACCGGCAGCGCCTCGGGGCGCTTGGGCAGGATGTGGTCGCCCGAGGACTGGTGGCGCAGGCGCCGCAGCACCCACGGCACGAGATGCGTGCGCGCCCACACGAGGTCGTCGCGGCGCGCCTCGGTCCACTTGCGCTCGGGCAGGGGGTCGGGCTGCATCGGCTGCAGGTCGTTCGGCACGTTCAGCGTGCGCAGCACCATGCGGGCGACCTCGTGGTGCCCCAGCGGGTTCAGGTGCAGGCGGTCGGGCGACCAGAACCGCGCGTCCTGGATCTCCTTCAGCGCCCACAGATCCGCGACGATCGCGTCGTGGCGCTCGGCGACCGCCCGCATGTTCTCGTTGTAGATCGCGATCCGGCCGCGCAGCGCACGGAAGACGGGGTTCCAGCCCACGTCGAAGCCCGTGAAGATGACGACCGCGGCTCCCGTGCCGGCGAGCTTCGCCACGGCCTCGTCGAAGAGCACGGCGATCTCGTCCGGGTCGGTGCCGGGCCGCAGCACGTCGTTGCCGCCGGCGCAGAGCGTGACGAGGTCGGGCTGCAGCGCGACGGCGGCGTCGAGCTGCTCGGCGGCGATCTGGCGGATGAGCTTGCCGCGCACGGCGAGGTTGGCGTAGGCGAAGTCGTCGACCTGGCTCGCGAGCACGTCGGCGACGCGATCCGCCCAGCCGCGGTGCCCGCCGGGCGAGTCGGGCTCGGGGTCGCCGATGCCCTCGGTGAACGAGTCGCCCACCGCGACGAAGCGGCGCCAGGGATGCGGGCCCTCGTTGGCGACGTCGGGAGTCCGGGAGGAAGTCGTGTCGCTCATGACAGGAAGACTACGCGGAGCGCCGTGTCGGCGGCCTCGCTTATCGTGGATGGGTGCTGTCACCGTCCTTTCCGCAGAGAGCGCCCTGGGGCACCGCGGGAAGCCTCAGGGCCTGGCAGCAGGAGGCCCTCGACGCCTACGAGGCGGCCGGCAAGCGCGACTTCCTCGTGGCCGCCACGCCCGGCGCCGGCAAGACGACGTTCGCCCTCACGCTCGCGCGCAAGCTGCGGCACGAGGACGTCATCGACCAGATCATCGTCGTCGCGCCCACCGAGCACCTCAAGACGCAGTGGGCCGACGCGGCCGCTCGCGTGAACATCCGCCTCGATCCGGCCTTCCGCAACAGCCACACCGCCCCGTCCCGCCAGTACCACGGCGTCGTCGTCACCTACGCGCAGGTCGCCGCCAAGGCGATCGTGCACCGCGCCCTCACCGAGCGCGCCCGCACCCTCGTCATCCTCGACGAGGTGCACCACGGCGGCGACGCGCTCAGCTGGGGCGATGCGATCCGCGAGGCGTATGAGCCCGCCACGCGGCGCCTGCTGCTGAGCGGCACGCCGTTCCGCAGCGACGACGCGCCGATCCCGTTCGTCGAGTACGCGCCCGACGAGCAGGGCCGGCGCACCTCGGTCACCGACTACGCGTACGGCTACGGCCGCGCGCTCGCCGACGGCGTCGTGCGGCCCGTGCTGTTCCACGTGTACTCGGGGCACATGAAGTGGCGCACGCGCGCCGGCGACGAGCTCGAGGCGCACCTGGGCCAGGACAACATCAAGGACGTCACGGCGCAGGCGTGGCGCACGGCGCTCGATCCGAACGGCGAGTGGATGTCGGCGGTGCTGCGGTCGGCGGATGCGCGGCTCACGGAGATCCGCCACCATGTGCCCGACGCGGGCGGCCTCGTGCTCGCGACCGACCAGACCGCCGCGCGCGCCTACGCCAAGCTGCTGCACTCGATCACGGGCAAGCGGGCGACGGTCGTCCTCTCCGACGACGTCGAGGCGTCGCGGCGGATCGAGCGGTTCAGCGAGAGCGACGACCGCTGGATGGTCGCCGTGCGCATGGTGTCGGAGGGCGTGGACGTGCCCCGCCTCGCGGTGGGCGTCTACGCCACGTCGTCGTCGACCCCGCTGTTCTTCGCGCAGGCCATCGGCCGCTTCGTGCGCGCTCGCCGCCGCGGCGAGGCCGCGAGTGTGTTCCTGCCCCACGTGCCGGTGCTGATGGCGCACGCGAGCGAGATGGAGCGCCAGCGCGACCACGTGCTCGACCGCGGCGAGAAGGACGAGGACGGCCTCGACGACTCGCTGCTCGAGGCCGCCGAGCGCGAGGACAAGGCCTCCGACGCGCTGATGGAGGAGGGGTCGTTCCAGGCGCTCGGATCGGTCGCGCACTTCGACCGGGTCGTGTTCGAGGGCAAGGAGTTCGGCCAGCTCGCGGTGCCCGGCACCGAGGAGGAGCAGGAGTTCATCGGCCTTCCCGGCCTGCTCGAGCCCGAGCACGTGCACGAGCTGCTCATGCAGCGCGTGCAGCGGCAGTCCAAGCACCGCCAGGCGCGCGAGTCCCGCGAGCAGGAGGGCGAGGTCACCACGACGCTGCCCGAGCCGCTGCACCGCACGCTCAAGGAGCAGCGGCAGCTGCTCAACAGCCTCGTCGGCGTCTACGCGCGCCAGACCGGCCAGCCGCACGGCGCGATCCACGCCGAGCTGCGCCGCACGTGCGGCGGCCCCGCGGTCGCGCAGGCCACGGTGGCGCAGCTGCAGAAGCGCATCCAGGTGCTCCGCCGCCGCGTGCACTCGTAGTCGCTCGTCCGGCGCGGGGGTGCGGCTCGGTTCGGGAGGGGATCCCGGTTCGAGAGGACGGATCGGCGGGGTTCGGTCCTCGGGAGTGGGGATCTCCTCTCGAAGCGCCCGCGGTCAGCGGCCGATCCGCCGTTCGGATCCCCGAAATGCTGTCAATCCGGCCTCCCGGGCCGGGGAGCGCGGCGGCCCGCGGATAGCGTTGTGCGGTGAGCGACGCCCCATCCCAGACCCCGAACGCCCCGACCGCCGCCGACCGGCGCCGGTTCGCCCAGTACATCGCGGACGAGCGCGCGGAGGCCGCGGTGTACCGCCGTCTCGCGCGGCTGCGCGAGGGCGAGGAGCGCGAGATCCTGCTCGAGCTCGAGCGGGCCGAGCAGCGCCACGAGGAGCACTGGGTGCGGCTGCTGGGCGGCATGCCGCCCAAGCTCCCGCGCGCCCGGCTCGCCGACCGCTTCACGGGCTGGATGGCCGCGCGCTTCGACTCCGTCTTCACCCTCGCGCTCGCGCAGATGGCCGAGAGCCGCTCGCCGTACGACAAGGATCCGTTCGCCACGCCCGCCATGCGCGCGGACGAGAAGATCCACCACGAGGTCGTGCGGGGGCTTGCGGCCCGCAGCCGACGGCGGCTGTCGGGCACGTTCCGCGCCGCCGTCTTCGGCGCCAACGACGGGCTCGTGAGCAATCTCGCGCTCGTCATGGGCATCGGCGCGACCGGTGCCGCGCCGCACTTCGTGCTCTTCAGCGGCATCGCCGGCCTCCTCGCCGGCGCGCTGTCGATGGGCGCGGGGGAGTTCGTCTCGGTGCGCTCGCAGCGCGAGATGCTCGACGCGACCGAGCCGAGCGACTTCGGCGACCGCTACCTGCCCGACCTCGACATCGACGCCAACGAGCTCGCCCTCGTCTACCGCACGCGCGGGCAGAGCGAGCAGGAGGCGGCGGAGCACGCGCGGCGCGTGATCGAGGCCGCGCACGCCGGCACGATGCCGACCGGGCCGCACGCGATCGACGCGCACGAGGTGGTCGGCGGGGCCTTCCGGGCCGCGTGGTCGAGCTTCCTGTTCTTCGCCTCCGGCGCGATCATCCCCGTGCTGCCGTGGATCTTCGGCCTCTCCGGCATCCCGGCCGTCGTCATCGCGCTCGTCCTCGTGGGGATCGCCCTGCTGCTCACGGGCGGCACGGTCGGTCTGCTGTCGGGTGCGTCGCCGATCCCGCGCGCGCTGCGCCAGCTCGGCATCGGCTTCGGTGCCGCCGCCGTGACGTACCTGCTGGGCCTGCTCTTCGGGGTGAGCGTGGCGTGACGCGCCCGGGCGTCGGCCCGGTGCGGGGATCGGGTGGGGATCGTGGTAACGTAGTTCCTCGGTCCGCAGTGCGGATCACACCCAATGCGCGGGTGGCGGAATAGGTAGACGCGCTAGCTTGAGGTGCTAGTGCCCGTATTAGGGCGTGGGGGTTCAAGTCCCCCCTCGCGCACAGAACGAGGAAGGACCCGGCCGAGCGGCCGGGTCCTTCTTCGTATGCCGAGGGAGTGGGGGAGTCACTTCTCCGGGGGATCTCCGTTGCGTGAGGAGGCTCAGCGCCCTCCCGGTAGGTTGGAGCGCATGGCCCGACCCGAGAACACGCCCGAGAACGAGGTGCCGGAGGTTGCGCGGATCGCCGCGGACCTGATCCGGATCGACACGACGAACTACGGCGGCGGCAACGCCAAGGGTGAGCGCGAGGCCGCCGAGTACGTGGGCGCGTACCTGGAGTCGCTCGGCCTCGAGCCGGAGTACTACGAGCCGATCCCGCGCCGCACGAACGTCATGGCGCGCGTGACGGGCCGCAACCCCGACAAGCCCGCGCTCGTGCTGCACGGTCACCTGGACGTCGTGCCCGCCGTGGCGGAGGACTGGTCGGTCGATCCGTTCGCGGGGGAGATCCGCGACGGCATGCTGTGGGGCCGCGGCGCCGTGGACATGAAGAACATGGACGCGATGATCCTCACGGCGGTGGCCGACCTGCTGCGGGCGGGGGAGCGGCCCGAGCGCGACCTCATCCTGGCGTTCTTCGCGGACGAGGAGAACGGCGGCGTCGAGGGGTCCGCGCTCGTCGTGAAGGACCGCCCGGACTGGTTCGCCGGCGCGACCGAGGCCATCAGCGAGGTCGGCGGGTACACCATCCCGATCGGCGACCGCAGCGCGTACCTGCTGCAGGTGGGCGAGAAGGCGCTGATGTGGATCAAGCTCATCGCCCGCGGTCGCGCCGGGCACGGCAGCCGATTCCACCCCGAGAACGCCGTGACGCGGCTGTCCGAGGCGCTCGCGACGCTCGGCCGCGTGGCGTGGCCCGTGGAGATGACCGCGACCACGAGCCAGCTGCTGGAGGGCATCGCCGAGCTCAGCGGCGAGACGAGCACCGATCCCGACGTGCTGGCCGCGCACGCGGGGCCCGCCGAGGCGTTCATCAAGTCGACGTTCCGCACCGTGTCGAACCCCACGGGGCTGATGGCCGGCTACAAGCACAACGTGATCCCGGATCGCGCGGAGGCGACCGTCGACGTGCGCGTGCTGCCCGGCACGGAGGACACGGTGCTCGCCGAGATCCAGCGGATCGTGGGCGACGACATCGAGATCGAGATGGTCGTGCGCGACATCGGCCTGGAGATCCCGTTCGCCGGCCCGCTCGTCGACGCGATGGTCGGCGCCCTCGGCCGCCACGACCCGGGCGTCCCGGTGCTGCCGTACCTGCTGGGCGCCGGCACCGACAACAAGGCCCTCTCGCAGCTCGGCATCGACGGCTACGGCTTCGCGCCGCTGCGCCTGCCGGCCGACCTGGACTTCACGGGCATGTTCCACGGCGTGGACGAGCGCGTGCCGGTCGACGCGCTCGCGTTCGGCCAGCGCGTGCTCGCGGACCTCATCCGCTCGTACTGACGGATCCTCCGGAAGTCTGACGAGACGTTCGGCGCCGGTGACCTAGAGTCGACTCTCGTGCATTACATCGAGGCGCTCATCCTGGGGCTCGTGCAGGGTCTGACGGAGTTCCTGCCGATCTCGTCCAGCGCGCACATCCGCGTCGTCGGCGAGTTCCTGCCCTCCGCGGCGGACCCCGGCGCGACCTTCACCGCGATCACGCAGATCGGCACCGAGCTGGCCGTGCTCGTGTACTTCTGGGGCAGGATCGTCACGATCATCCGCAAGTGGGCGCTGTCGCTGGCCGGCAAGATCGCGAAGGACGACCCGGACGTGCGGATGGGCTGGCTCGTCATCATCGGCACGATCCCGATCGGCATCCTCGGGTTCACGCTGCAGGAGTACATCCGCGACACCTTCCGCAACCTGTGGCTCGTCGCGGCCGTGCTCATCGGCTTCGGCATCATCCTGGGCCTCGTCGACCGCTATGCGCGGCGCGACCGGACGATGGATCAGGTCACCTACCCGCACGGCCTCACGATCGGCGTGGCGCAGGCGCTCGCGCTGGTGCCGGGCGTCTCGCGCTCCGGCGCGACGACGACGGCCGCGCGTGCCCTCGGCTACGACCGCACCTCGGCGGCGGAGTTCGCCTTCCTGCTCGCGGTGCCGGCCGTGTTCGCGTCGGGCCTGTGGGAGCTGCGCGAGGGGCTGGAGACGGGCGATCCGGGTCCCTACGGCTGGGGCGGCACGATCCTCGCCACCGTCGTGGCGGGCGTGGTCGGCTGGGTCGTCATCGCGTACCTGATGCGCTACCTCAAGACGGGCAGCTTCCTGCCGTTCGTGATCTACCGCGTGGCACTCGGCGCCGTGCTCATGATCCTGCTCGCCACCGGCGTCCTGGCGGCATATTGATTCGCGCCGGCCCGCACATGGCCGGATGGTGCGCCTCTGACGACGTCATCCTGGAGCCCGACGGTGAGCACTGAGCCCGAGGCCATCGACACCGAGCGCGAGCCGACCACATGGACCCTCGCGCCCGACGAGTTCGCCGCGACCAAGAACCGCGCTGCCAAGATCAGCGCCCTCGCGATCTCGGCACAGCGCTCGCCGCGGTACGCCGAGCTCTGGAGTGCGATGGGGATCTCACGGCCCGCCGTGCGGTGGGTCGTCGACGGGTTCGACCTGTCACGGCCATGAGCGCCCGGTGTACGCGGCTTCGTTGCTGCAGACCAGTTCGCTCAACATGCGCCGCCGGACCACCACGCAAGAACTCCGGTTGGCGATCGCGGTGTCGATCGAACGCAAGAATCACCGGCAACGCGAGCAGGATCGCTGCGGTGGATTGACGCCGATCGAATACGACGACAGACTGACCCCCGACCGCGAGTCCTCGCGGCCTACAACCGAGTGTCACCTACGGCTGCATCGCGCCTATCACTTGGCGGATGGGACTGCTGCACGAATAGGTGACAGGTTGTAGTCACGCCGCCAGTGCGGCGGTCGTGTTCATGATGGTCTCGAACTCGATGGGCGTCAAACGGCCCAGGCGGAGTTGGCGCCTCCGGCGGTGGTAGGTCCGCTCGATCCAGGTGACGATCGCAATCCGCAGCTGCTCCCGGGTGGTCCACGAGCGGCGGTCGAGGACGTTCTTCTGCAGCAGGGCGAAGAACGATTCCATGGCGGCGTTGTCGCCGCTGGAGCCGACTCTGCCCATCGATCCGACCATGCGGTGGCAGGCCAGGGCGCGCAGGAACTTCCTGCTCCGAAATTGAGATCCTCGGTCCGAGTGGACGATGCAGCCGGCGACATCACCGCGCATCTGGGCGGCGTTCTCGAGCGCCTGGACGGCCAAGCGGGACTTCATTCTCGAGTCGATCGAGTACCCGACGATCCGGCCCGAATACACGTCCTTGATCGCGCAGAGGTAGAGCTTGCCTTCACTCGTTTTGTGCTCCGTGATGTCCACGAGCCAGAGCTCGTTCGGCGCGTCGGCGGCGAACACGTGACGCGTTCTGCCGTCCTCGTCGATGACGGCGCAGAGGTCGTCGTGGACGGGTGGGCCGGGGCGCCGGCCCTTGCCGCGCTTCTTCCCGAACGCGCTCCACCACCCATTCGTGGACGCGATCCGCCACGCCGTCCGATCCGACATGGATTCGCCCGCATCACGGGCCTCGTCGGCGAGGAGCCGGTGCCCGAACTCGGGGTCGTCGCGGTGCGCGTCGAAGAGCGCGTTCGCGCGATACGCCTCCACCACCTTGCTGGAGGTGATGGGATCCGCCAGCCACCGGTAATAGGGCTGGCGAGAGAGCTTGAGCACCCGACACGTCACCGTCACAGGAATCCCTGCGGCGGCGAGCTCCCTCACGAGCGGGTAGAACCTTTTCCCGGGAGGTTCGCCTGCGACAGATACGCCGCCGCTCGACGCAACACCTCGTTCTCCTGCTCCAGCAGCCAGATCCGTTTCCGCGCCTCCCGCAGCTCAGCCCCTTCGACACGGGATTGGCCGGGCTTGGCACCCTCGTCGACGTCGGCGCGACGCAACCACTTCTGCAACGTCATCGGGTGGACGCCGAAGTCTTTCGCGATCTGCTCGATCGTCACTCCGGGCTCACGGTTCCGCGCGACGCGCACGACGTCATCACGGAACTCGGTCGGGTAGGGCTTGGGCACAGCAACATCCTTCCAGGCCACCCTCGAGGGCAAGCCAGATCAGATGTCACCTATTCGTGCAGCAGTCCCGATTCAATCCAGGTGACCGCGCCGGGAGACAGCTTTCGCCCGGCGTGGGCACCTGTGAGAATGGCCTAATGACAGTGAGGACGGGAGCAAGTTCGACGATGGGCGACCCTGCCGACACCCGTTTCATCGGATCCGTTCTCACGGGTCTCGGCGCGGTCCTCTCCGCGGGCGTCGCCATCTGGGTGCTCGGGATGTCGGCGGGCTCCCACCGAGAAGGCTTTGGCACGGCGGTGGGGGTCTTCTTCTACGGGGCCTGCGCTCTGTTGATGGTCACCTCGGTGATCATCGCGATGATGGGTGCCCGTCGAGCGCAGGGCCGTGACCGACGTGCGCTTCTCACACTCGCGGTCGCGATGCCGGCAGTCGGCCTCGTGGTGATTGTCACCGCCGCCTCGGTACTTCTTTGACAGGGCCAGTGTTCAGCCGCTCTGACGAGCACGTCTACGATTATTAGAGGTCTCAGCTGCGCTCCGAGAGCTGATGAGGGCTCGTCGACCGCCTCGGCAGTCGGGCTGGGCGCAGGGCCAGCCTCTCACCGGGGTCGATTCCAGACCGCGTTTGTTCAACTGCAGCACGTTGACGTAGGCGGTCACCGATCGCGATGGGGCTGTCACCGAGTGCGACCGCGTAGCGGGCGGTCTGCCTCTCGTCGTTCAGCGCGAGCTCGCCCTGCGCCTAGGAGCTTTTCCCCAAGTCGATGAGGTCGTGACGGAACTCGGCCTAGACCTACCCGCGTCGTATCGCACCGCGCACTGATTCGCTCTCAGGAGCCGAGTACCGCGACGATCGGCCGATGATCGCTGCCAGGGCTCGGAGTATCGATGATTCGCACATCGAGCACCTCCCAGAGTGCGCCGACGAGAACATGATCGATCGGCGAGGATAGTGGCTGAGGTGCGGTCGAGGGCCACGTGCCCGATGCGGCCATGGACGAGGCCTGGGCGGCATCGCTGCAGCCTGGCAGAGCGCCGAGATGGTCGATGGTCGCGTTGAGATCGCCTGCGACGACGACGCCAGCGCCCAAGGTCCGGCACTGCTCCGCGACCCATTTCAGCCCATCCCGCCAGTCGTCCATGTTCGCCGGTAGCGGCGGCATCGGATGCGCAACGACGATCGGCGGAGAAGCCTCGTCGTCGGGGAGCCAGACTCCGCTCGGCAGACCCGGTGTGGAACCACGAGAAGCATCGAGCCGATAGCTTCCGAGCTCCGTCGAGATCAGCACGGAGGTCGGAATCCGCTCTCCCACCGTCGACGACGACATTGTCAGCCCGTGTTCTGCGAGGATCGTGCGTATCTCGCCCGCAGCCACGGCGTCCGTCTCAGGCAGGGCAATCACATCAGGTCGAACCGTCAGGGCGAGATCGGCGATCTTCTGAGTCGACGTCGCACCGCCCTGGGCGTTCCACGACAGGACGATGAGGTCGCCGTCGACGAGCATGGAGGTGCTGTCAGGGGGCGCGAAGGCGTTTCCCCAGCCCCGTGCTCCGAGGACGGCGGCCTGCGCGAGGGCAGCGATCAGGAGGACGCCGGCGACGACGACCGCGATGATCCGGCGAGATCGCCGATTCGCCAGGAGGGCGATTCCTCCCGTGATCACGGCGACGACAGCGAAGCCGATAACGAGGACCGGGCGAAAGGCAATGAGCTGAGCGACGCCGAAGGCTCTGTGCAGCCCGAACGACTGAGGCCAGGTGGCGCCAACGAGCATGACAGAGGCGACAATGAGGGCTGCGATCACGACGACGACTCGTCGGGTGCTCCAGCGCCGCGGGGTCGATGAACCGTTGTGCGTCACCGGTGGGCGCGGTTCTATCGTCACTGCCATGTGCACAGTTTCCTCTGATGAGCTGAAGGGAATTCGGACGGAGTACGACCGGGCCCGATTGGCGAGAAGTGCAACATCGTGCACCGGGAGGGCCTGTTCGACTCTCACGTGCTGGAGTAGCGGGCGAAGATCGCCGAGGGCACGCTGGAGCCCCGCGCACAAGGGCCGCCCTCACTCTGCGGAGCGGGGTGCGTGTCGCGGAGCTGGGACAGCAGGTCACCCTGCTGGAGGCTGATCTCGCGAAGCGGGACGAGACGATCGTGGCGCGGGACGAGGCGCTAGCTAGACTCGCTGGGAAAAGGTGCCGCTTTCCTGGAAGCACTGTCGAGCTAGAACGCACGGTTATTCCCGCTTGGAAGGCGTGACAGACATCCTGGAACGAGCCCGAGCGGAAAGCTCGTTCTACTTGCTATGAGAAGAGCTGGCGAAGCGCGTCGAGGTCGCCGGAGTCGACCACCTTCTGGACCGCGGCAATGGTGTCCTGATTCACAAACATGCCCTTGAGTGTGTCGTTCCAGATCGCCCGCACGGTGTCCACGTCACCGGCGTCAACCGCCGCGCCGGCAGACTCGATTGCCTGTTGGTACGGCATCTGCTGGAAACCAGCAACCACGTCATCTGGGTTGTAGTACGGCACCCAGGGGGTCTCTGGGTTGGGAGTGAGCCAGAGCACCTGGCCGGGGTGGATGTCCCGCCTGTGGTTCATCGAGGCAAGGGTTGGGTACGCGCAAAGCCGTTCAGCGACCACGGCCTCGACGTCGCCGGGCTCAACGGTATAGGTCACGGGGGTGCCGTTCTCATCTACTGTCACCTCGCCCCGCGCGAACTCACGTGCGCCTAGATCCCGGAGAGTCCCCTGCCGCTCCCAATACAGACCCCCCGCGTCGCTGTAGATCTCCGATGCGTCGGAGCAGGTTCCCGGTTCGGTCGATTCCGGCGTCGGCGTAGCCTCACTGACCGGCTCAACAGGCGTTGGAGCGGATGCCTTGGGCGTCTGGGCTGCCGCTGGTGCTGTGGCGCTGCACCCGGCAAGCGCGACAGTCGTTAGAGCGAGCGCAGCGAGAGCTGTGCAGAGCTTGGCTTTGCGTGACATAACGCTCCCAGATTCGGAGACTGCGACCCTGTTTTCGCCGCGGGAGAATCTTAGCCCCTCTGAGCCACGTGATCGCAGATGCACTGCATCGCGTCGCCGGCGACTTGCTCGGCTCGCTCGACGGCGGTCTCGTTCGGCGCATAGAGTGCCGCCAAGACCAAACGGACACTCCGTCGGTCAGCCGGAAGGAAAGTGCACATGGTTCTGGATTTCAGCACGACTGCCACCCAGGCACTCACCGAGCGCTACGGCCACACAGCGCAGCAGGTGTGCGCTTCACCCAGCGTACGTTCCCGGGCGGCCCAGTGAGGGTGCTCCTCACCGACGTCTCGGTCGGCCAGGTCACCAACATCGGGTTCGTCGATAGGACGTTCATCTACGCCAGCTACTTCATCGGTATCTACCAGACGCGGACCGGTGAAATCATCGGCCGCATCAGGATCAACAAACACTGGGGCGTGAGCCCCGGATGGCAGACCATCTCTTCGAACGCCCCTGCTGGCGCTGATCATGTCGCAGCCCGATCAACGTCGCGCGCAGTACGCCAAGCTGGTGGCGATGGCCGGCAAGCCACAGACGACCTCGCTCCTCCGCCCCAAGGTGCGCACCGAGTCATCTGTCGACACCGCGGGCAACGCCGTCGCGGGCCGACCTCGACACCTGATGTCGGACGCCGATGCCAACTTCCCGATCGGCTCCCTCGGTTCTCGGGAAGTGGAGGTGCTCGATCGCGAGCTGCTGCGGGACGCCTGGTACCGAAACCCGCCCCGCTGCGATGGCGCGCTCTCGATCGCGTACAAGGACTGCAAGACCGACAGGTCCTACGCGTACTCGACCTGACGCAGCAGGCCGTGAGAGCGGCGATCGACAACGCCACCACGGCGGCCGAGCTGTACCGGGGGCCGCTGGCCACCACCGCGGCTGGCCGCGTCCTGCTTGGCCCAGTCCATCAGTTCGAGCGCATCGTCAGGGAGACGGATCGAGACGGGCTTCTTCTGATCAGCGGCGGCCGCGGGGGTCGTCGCCGTCGCGGCGCAGGTAGCGCTCGAAGGCCTTGGCGATCGCGTCGCCCGACGCCTCGGGGGACTCGACCGTGTCGCGGTTCTCCTCGAGGTGGCGGATGTACTCGCTCATCTCCTCGTCGTCCGCGGCGCCGGCGTCGATGGACGCCTCCCACGCGGCGGCCTCCGTCTCGAGCGTGCCGCGGGGCACGTCGGCCCCGCTCAGCTCTGCCAGGCGCTCGAGCAGCGCGAGCGTGGCCTTGGGGGAGGGCGCGTGGCTCGCCACGTAGTGCGGCACGCTCGCCCACAGCGACACGGCGGGGATGCCCACCCGCTCGGCCGCGTCGGCGATCACGCCGATGATGCCGGTCGGGCCCTCGTACGCGCTGCGCTCCAGCTCGAGGGCCGTGCGCAGCGGCTCGTTCTCGCTCGTGACCGTCACGGCGATGGGGCGCGTGTGCGGCACGTCCGACATCATCGAGCCGAGGGTGACCAGGCCCGTGATGTCCTCGCGCAGCGCCACGTCGAGCAGCTCGCTCGTGAAGGCGCGCCAGGCGCGCGCGGGCTCGACGCCCGTGAGCAGCCACAGCTCCACCGGCGACGGGCGCGTCGGGCGGTGCAGCGTCGCTTCCGGCCACTTCAGCGAGCGGCCGCCCTCGCCGTCCGCCTGCATGATCGGGCGCGTGTACTGGTAGTCGAAGTACAGCTCCGGATCGACGGAGAACACCGGCTCGTAGGCGCCGGTGCGTCGCAGCTGCTCGATCGCATTGGTCGCGGCCTCGCCGGCGTCGTTCCATCCGTCGAACGCCGCCACGAGGATCCTGCCGCCAAGCGTGTTCTGCTCGCGTGCCGTCACCGGTCTCCCTTCCGCCGTTCTCTTCACCCTACGACCGGATGCGCGCCCGCGGGCTCTCCGCGCGGGCGGAGCGCGCAGGATGCGCCGGATAGGCTGAGTCGATGACTACGCCTCAGGCCGTGCTGTGGGACATGGACGGCACCCTCGTCGACTCCGAGCCGTACTGGATCGCCGCCGAGACGGAGTTGATCGCCTCGTACGGGGGCACCTGGACCCACGAGGACGCCCTGCAGGTGGTGGGCCTCGGGCTGCTCGACTCGGCCGGCATCATCCGCAGCCGCGGCGTCGACATGGAGCCGCAGGCGATCGTCGATCACCTCACGGCCGAGGTCATCCGCCGCACGCAGACCTCGGGCGTGCCGTTCCGCCCCGGCGCGCGCGAGCTGCTGCTCGGCCTGCGCGACGCGGGCGTCAAGACCGCGCTCGTCACGATGTCGCTGCACCGCATGGCGCGCGCGGTCGTCGATCTCATCGACTTCCCCGCGTTCGACCTCATCGTCGCCGGCGACGACGTGGAGCGCCCCAAGCCGTTCCCCGATCCGTATCTGCAGGCGGCGCGCGCCCTGGGCGTCGACATCCGCGACTGCGTCGCCCTCGAGGACTCGCCCAACGGGCTGCGCTCGGCCATCGCCTCCGGCGCCACGGCCCTCGGCGTCGAGAACCTGCTCTCGCTCGAGGGGCTCGGCGCCGCCGAGGTCTGGAAGGGGCTGGACGGGCGCGGCGTCGACGACCTCGCGGCCCTGCACGCCCGCCACCGCGCCTCCGAGGAGTCCGCCCGATGATCGACAAGCCCCGCGGCCCGTTCCGCTACGGCGACCGCGTGCAGCTGACGGGCCCCAAGGCCCGCATGCACACCATCACCCTGCGCGAGGGCGGCGAGCTGCACACCCACCACGGCGTGCTGAAGCACGCCCAGCTCGTCGGCCAGCCCGACGGCTCGGTGGTCGAGAACAGCGCGGGTCACGAGTACCTCGCGCTGCGCCCGCTGCTGCGCGACTTCGTCATGTCGATGCCGCGCGGCGCCGCCATCGTCTACCCGAAGGACGCCGCGCAGATCGTCGTGCAGGCCGACGTGTTCCCCGGCGCCGTCGTCGTGGAGGCCGGCGTCGGATCGGGCGCGCTGTCGCTGTCGCTGCTGCGCGCGATCGGTCCCGAGGGGCGCCTGATCTCCTTCGAGCGGCGCGCCGAGTTCGCCGAGGTCGCCACGGCGAACGTCGAGACGTTCTTCGGCGAGCTGCCGCCGCACTGGGAGGTGCGCGAGGGCGACCTGGCCGAGGAGCTGCCGCGCGCCGTCGAGCCGGGCAGCGTCGACCGCGTCGTGCTCGACATGCTCGCGCCGTGGGAGGTGCTGCCGGCCGTGGCCGATGCGCTCACGCCGGGCGGCGTGGTGATCTGCTATGTCGCCACCGCCACGCAGCTCTCGCGCACCGCCGAGTTCCTCCGCGGGCTCGGCGCGTTCACCGAGCCGGATGCGAACGAGACGATGGTGCGCGGCTGGCACGTGGACGGGCTCGCGGTGCGCCCCGACCACCGGATGGTCGCCCACACGGGGTTCCTCATCTCCGCCCGGCGGCTCGCCCCCGGCGCCGTGCCGCCCGAGGTGAAGCGACGCGCGTCCAAGCGCAGCTACTCGGACGAGGATCTCGAGATCTGGACGCCCGGCGGCGTCGGGGATCGCGAGATCACCGACAAGAACCTGCGCAAGCGCATCCGCGAGGCGGAGAAGGCGCGCGACGGCGCCCGCATCGCCGCGGCGGCGCGCGCGGCCGACGACGCCGAGGACTGAACGCGCGCCCGGCGTTCCCGCCCGCGACGGATTCGGGCGATCGGCCCGGCGCGCTTAGACTGCGATGCGTGCGTAAGACTCCCGCTGCCCTCATCGTGACCGCCCTGGCGGGCCTGAGCCTGGTGGCCTGCGCCCCGGCCGCCGGCCCGAACGCGGACGCCGACTGCACCCGCCCCGACCAGAACGAGGCGGTCGCGCACGCCATCGAGGTGACGGGCCGCGAGGGCGACATCCCCGAGATCTCGCTGAACCAGCCGTTCGACACCGATCGATCGATCTTCGCCGACGTGACCGAGGGCGACGGCCCCGCGATCGAGGACCTGGATCAGCCGGGCGTCGTCGACATGTCGCTGTTCTCGGCCGAGACCGGCGACCCCATCATCGGCACCTCGTACGAGGCCGACGCCGCGCCCACTCGCGTGGGCACGTGGCTGACGCAGTTCCCCGGCCTCGAGGACGCGCTCACGTGCGCGCCGGCCGGCACGCGCACGGTGGTCGCGCTCAGCGAGGACGACGTCGAGGACGCCACGCGCGCCCAGTACGCCATGCAGGGCTTCCCGGCCCAGGGCGGCGTCATCGCCGTCGTCGACGTACGCGACGTGTACCCGACCGCCGCATGGGGCAGCCCGGTCTACAACGCCGAGGCGGGTGTACCATCGGTGGTCCGCACCCCCGAGGGGCGTCCCGGCATCACCGTGCCCGACGCGCCCGCGCCGCAGGAGCTCGTCGTCCAGACGCTGCTGCAGGGCGACGGCGCCGAGATCGGCGCGGACGACACCGCGATCGTGCAGTACACGGGCGTGACGTGGGACGACAAGAGCGTGTTCGACTCGTCGTGGGACAGCGGCGCGCTGCTGCGCGCGTCGGCCGACGGCATCATCCCCGGCTTCTGGCAGGCGCTCGAGGGGCAGAAGGTCGGCTCGCAGGTGCTCGCCGTCATCCCGCCCGAGCTCGGCTACGGCGAGCAGGGCAGCGGCGCCACGATCCCGCCGAACGCGACGCTCGTGTTCGTCATCGACATCGTCGGAGTCGAGCCGGCTTCCTGATCCGTCGCGAGTCGGCTCCGGTGCGGGGCTCGCGCCGACGCGGCGGCGTGGCGCGCTCCGCCCATAGGATGGGCGGGTGGCCGCCGCGATCCCCCCTGAAGAGCGACAGCTCAACCTCGTCGTCGCGCTCATGGCGACGGAGATCGGCCTGACCAAGCAGCAGATCCTCGACAACGTGTCGGGATACCGCCAGCGTCAGGGCGCCGCCTCGTCCGAGGCGCTCGAGAAGATGTTCGAGC
This sequence comes from Microbacterium sp. FG3, assembly GCF_057809335.1. Classification (NCBI taxonomy): domain Bacteria; kingdom Bacillati; phylum Actinomycetota; class Actinomycetes; order Micrococcales; family Microbacteriaceae; genus Microbacterium; species Microbacterium sp. FG3. The sequence goes on from NZ_JBMDJT010000024.1 coordinate 24,638, forward strand.
GCGACAAGGAGGAGCTGCGACGCGTGGGCGTGCCGGTCGAGACGATCGGCGACGCGAGCGATCCGAACGACCTCCGCGAGGCCCGGTACCGCATCCCCAAGGCCGAGTACGACCTGCCGGAGGACCTCGCGTTCACCCCGGCCGAGCTGGCGGTGCTGAGCCTGGCGGGCAGCGTGTGGAGCGAGGGATCGCTCTCGCAGGACGCCCAGCGCGGGCTGCGCAAGATCCGCGCCCTCGGGATCGACGTGGACGAGCCGATCCTCGGCTTCGCGCCGCGCATGACGGCGCGCGAGGCGGCGTTCGGCCCGCTGCAGGAGGCGATCGACGAGTGCGTCGTCGTCGAGTTCGACTACCTGAAGCCGGGGGAGGAGCACCCGCGCCGGCGCCGGGTGCGTCCGCTCGCGCTCGTGGACTGGGAGGCGCGCTGGCACGTGTACTGCCACGACCTCGGCGCCGGCGGCGACCGCACGTTCCTGCTGAGCCGCATCGTGGGCGACGTCGTCGCGACGCGCGAGCGCTTCGATCCCGCCCTGCGCGAGGGCGCGGGCGAGCGCGCGCAGCGCGGGCTCGAGGAGGTCGCGGCGCGTCAGTCGGCGCTGCTCGAGGTCACGCCGGGCACCGAGGCGGCGCTGCGGCTGGGCCGGCGCGGCGAGCAGCAGGCGCAGGGCATCCGCGTGCCCTATGTCGACCGGCACATCCTGGCCGACGAGCTCGCCTCGTACGGGCCGGAGGTGCGGGTGGTCGAGCCCGCCGATCTGCGCGCGGCCGTGATCGAGCGGCTCCGCGCCGCCCGCGATCTGCACGCCGCGAGCGGGGAGGGGGCGGCATGAGCGGCCGGCGTCCCGCGCTCGTCTCGAGCGACCGCGTGCAGCTGCTGCTCACGCTCGTGCCGTACCTGCTCGAGCGGGGCGAGGTCTCGCTGGCCGAGGCGGCGGGGGAGTTCGGCGTGACGCCCGCGCAGATGCGGGCGATGGTCGAGAAGCTCACCGTCATCGGCCTGCCCGGATCGGACGAGTACTGGCAGATGCCGGGCGAAATGTTCGACATCGACTGGGATCTGCTCGACGAGCGGGATCGGATCGCCATCACGTACGCCCCGGCGCTGGATCGCGCGCCGCGCCTGACCTCGCGCGAGGCCGCCGCGCTGCTCGCCGGGCTCCGGCTCGCCAGCGCGATGCCGGGCGTTGCGGGGTCCGACGTCGTCACGGGGCTGATCGCCAAGCTCGCCGCCGGCGCCTCGGCGGCGCCGGCCGACGTCGTGATCGTGCCGCCGCGGGTCGACGAGGTCAGGGATGTCGTGGCGCGCGCGCTGCGGGACCGCGTGGCGGTGTCGTTCACGTACCGCGCCCCCGACGCGCCCGAGACGACGCGCACGGTCGATCCGGTCAAGGTGCTCATCTCCAACGGCCAGTGGTACCTGCAGGGCTGGTGCCACCTGCGCCGCGCCATGCGCACCTTCCACCTCGAGCGGGTGAGCGCCCCGCGCCTGACCGACATCCCCGCCGAGCACGCGCACGAGCCCGTACCGGAGCTGTTCGAGCCCGGCGCGGACGACGAGGTCGCGGTGATCCGCTTCCGCACCGAGCTGGCCCCGCTCGTGGGAGAGTACCTCGACCGCGCGGAGCGCGAGGACGGGGGCGGCGTCACGACCGCGCGCCTGCGCGTGGCCGACGCGCGCAGCCTGAAGCGGCTGGCGGCGCGGCGCGGCGGCGCGGTCGAGATCCTCGAGCCGGCCGCCGCCCGGCGGGCCGCGGCGGAGTGGGCCGAAGCCGCCCTCGCGCTGTACGGCGAGGACTGACGACGCACGGGTCATTCGAGGACGTCCCCGGAGGCGCGCGAGTTACACTGGCCCTGCGTACACGCATCCCCCGACGTTCGGAGTGAACATGGGCAACATGGGCCCCTGGCAGATCCTGCTGATCCTGGCCGTCATCCTGCTGATCTTCGGTGCCGCGAGGCTCCCCGCGCTCGCGAAGAGCCTCGGCCAGTCGGCCCGCGTCTTCCGGGGAGAGATCAAGCAGATGAAGGACGACGGCACGCCGGCCGAGCCGTCCGCGTCGACCGTGCAGTCCAAGGCCGCCGAGCCGCAGCCCGGCTACACGGTGAACGGCGAGCCGGCGCAGAAGCTGCCCGGCGAAGAGCACAAGCAGTAGCGCGCGGTGGCCACGGCTGACGCAGACGTGACCATCGAGGAGGACGAGCCGCCCCACGAACGGCGGATGACCCTGGCGGGCCACCTGCTCGAGCTGCGGCGGCGGCTGATGATCGCCGCGATCGCGTTGCTCGCGGGCATGATCGCGGCGTTCTTCCTGACGGATCTCGTCATCCAGGGGCTGCTGTACCCGATCTCCGTCGTGAGCGAGAAGCTCGGCGACGACTTCACGCGCCTGGCCTACACGGGCATCACGAGCGCGTTCGACATGCGGCTGCGAATCTCGTTCGCGATCGGCCTCATCATCTCCGCGCCGGTGTGGCTGTGGCAGATCTGGGCGTTCATCATGCCCGGGCTCAAGAAGAAGGAGATCTGGTACACCGTCGGCTTCCTCGGCGCCGCCATCCCGCTCTTCTTCGGGGGCTGCTTCGTCGCGATCATGCTGCTGCCGAACATCATCCTCGTGATGAGCGAGTTCGTGCCGAACGAGGCCTTCGCGTCACAGTTCTACGAGTCGTCCGCCTACTACGACTTCGTCTTCAAGCTCATCACGATCGTCGGCGTCTCCTTCGTGCTGCCGGTGTTCCTCGTGGCGCTGAACCTCGCGGGCGTCGTGAGCGGCAAGACCATCGTGAAGGGCTGGCGCATCGCGCTCATCATCGCCCTCATCTTCGGGATGATGGCGTCGCCGCCCGCCGACATCGTCACGATGCTCGTGCTCGCCGCGATCCTGTTCGTGCTCTACCTGGCCGCCGGCATCATCTCGCTGCTGTTCGACCGCCGCAAGCGGAAGCAGAACCCCGACCTGTACGTCGAGGTCTAGCCGCATGAGGCATCCCGTCACGGCCGCGTTCGCGGCGAAGCAGCGCTTCGAGCTGGATCCGTTCCAGGTCGCCGGCTGCGAGGCGCTCGAGGAGGGGCGCAGCGTGCTCGTGGCCGCGCCGACGGGCGCCGGCAAGACGATCGTGGGCGAGTTCGCCGTGCACCTGGCGATGCAGACCCCGGGCGACAAGGCGTTCTACACGACGCCGATCAAGGCGCTGTCCAACCAGAAGTTCCGCGAGCTGCAGGACGTGTACGGCGAGGAGAACGTCGGCCTGCTCACCGGCGACGTCAACATCAACGGCGACGCGCGCGTCGTCGTGATGACGACCGAGGTGCTGCGGAACATGATCTACGCCGGCTCGTCGTCGCTCACGGGCCTGCGGTACGTCGTGATGGACGAGGTGCACTACCTCGCCGACCGGTTCCGCGGCGCCGTGTGGGAGGAGGTCATCATCCACCTCCCCGAGAGCGTGCGGCTCGTGTCGCTGTCGGCCACGGTCTCGAACGCCGAGGAGTTCGGCGACTGGCTCGGCACGGTGCGCGGCGACACCGAGATCATCGTGTCGGAGACCCGCCCCGTGCCCCTCGAGCAGCACGTGCTCGTGCGCGGCGACCTGCTGCCGCTGTTCGACGAACGCGCCGATGCCGCCGCAGGCCGAGTGAACCGCCAGCTGCTGCGGATCGGCGGGGGCGGATCGGGCGCGTACGATCGCACGTTCGACGGGCGCCGGCGCGGCGGCCGCCGCGGCGGGCGGGGCGGGGCGGGACCGGGACCGCGGATGCCGCGGATCGACCGGCCCGACGTCATCCGGCTGCTGGAGCGGTCCAACCTGCTGCCCGCGATCTTCTTCATCTTCAGCCGCGCCGGGTGCGACGGGGCCGTGCAGCAGGTGCGCCGCAGCGGCCTGCGCCTGACGACCGCGGACGAGCGGGCCGAGATCCGCCGGATCGTGGACGAGCGCACGGGCACGCTCGCCGAGGAGGACCTCGGCGTGCTGGGCTGGTGGGAGTGGCGCGACAGCCTCGAGCGCGGCGTCGCGGCGCACCACGCCGGACTGCTGCCGGCGTTCAAGGAGGTCGTGGAGGAGCTGTTCCAGCGCAAGCTGCTGAAGGCCGTCTTCGCCACCGAGACGCTCGCGCTCGGCATCAACATGCCCGCCCGCACGGTGGTGCTCGAGAAGCTCGAAAAGTTCAACGGCGAATCCCGCGTGCCCATCACGCCGGGGGAGTACACGCAGCTGACGGGCCGGGCCGGACGCCGCGGCATCGACGTCGAGGGCCACGCGGTCGTGCAGTGGACGGACCAGCTCGATCCGGAGGCCGTCGCGTCCCTCGCCTCGCGCCGCACGTACCCGCTCAACTCCTCGTTCCGGCCCACCTACAACATGGCCGTGAACCTCATCGACCAGTTCGGGCGGCGCCGGGCCCGCGCGATCCTCGAGTCGTCGTTCGCGCAGTTCCAGGCCGACCGCTCGGTCGTCGGCCTCGCGCAGCAGGTGAAGGACGCGGAGGGCTCGCTCGAGGGCTACGCCGACGCCATGGCGTGCGACCGCGGCGACTTCCTCGAGTACTCGGGCATGCGCCGCGAGCTGGGCGACCTCGAGAAGGCGCAGCGGCGCGACACGGGCGCCTCGCGCGCCCAGCGCGAGCAGCGCACGCACCAGATCACCGCGCTGCGCAAGCGGATGACGCGGCACGCGTGCCACAAGTGCCCCGACCGCGAGCAACACGCGCGCTGGGGGGAGCGGTACCAGAAGCTCAAGCGCGAGACGGATCGCATCCGCAAGCAGATCGCCTCGCGCACCGGCACGGTCGCGCGGCGGTTCGACCGGATCATCGACGTGCTCGTCGAGCTGGACTACGTCGTGCTCGACGGCAACGAGGCCACGCTCACCGAGGCCGGTGCGCGCATGAAGCGGATCTACGGCGACCGCGACCTGCTCGTGGCCGAATCGCTGCGCGCCGGCATCTGGGAGGGGCTCGACGCCCCGGCGCTCGCGTCGTTGGCCTGCTGTCTCGTCTACGAGCCGCGCGGGCGCGAGGAGCTGGGCGGGCATCCGCTGCCGCGCGGTCCCTTCCGCGAGGCGCTCAGCCGCACGCAGGAGCTGTGGGCGCGGCTCGACGACCTGGAGCAGGATCACCGGCTGCCCGGCACGCAGGAGGTCGCGACGGGCCTGGCGCAGGCGATGCACATGTGGGCGCGCGGCCAGATGCTCGACCGCGTGCTCGGCGAGGCCGACATGGCGGCCGGCGACTTCGTGCGCTGGGCGAAGCAGACGATCGACCTGCTCGACCAGCTCTCCGGCACCGCCTCGGGCGACCTCGCGCGCACGGCCCGGCGGGCCCTGGATCAGGTGCGCCGCGGCATCGTCGCCTACTCCGCCGTGTAGCTTGCGGTGGTCGCTTCATCTCCGGCGCTTCGCGCCTCCGTTCAGCAACCGATGGTGGTCACACCCGTCGGTTGCTGAACGGAGCGGCGCAGCCGCGCAGATGAAGCGACCAGAGCAACCCGCCGCCCGTGCCGAAGCCCAGGGTCGCAGCCGTCGCTCGGCTCGGGCGGAATAGGCTTCTCCTCATGCCCGAACGCCGCCCGCCGCTGCCGCTGTGGGCGGCCGTCCCCGTCGCGGCGGCCGGCGGGCTCGCGCTCGATGCGAGCTTCCCGAGCGTCGGCATCTGGCCGCTCGCCTTCGTCGCCGTGGGCATCTCGCTCGTCACGCTCATCGGCCGCCGCGCCGGCGCGGCGTTCCTCGTCGGCCTCGCCTTCGCCACCGCGTTCTACTACCCGCACGTCGACTGGGCGGCCGGATTCCTCGGCGACAACGAGCTCGCGTGGGTGCCGTGGGTCGCGCTGGCCGGCGTCGAGAGCGTCTTCATGGCGCTCGGTGCGATCCTGCTCGCGCTCGCGTACCGCTGGACCGACGCCTGGGGCGGCTGGGCGCGGCTGATCGGCGTACCCGCCCTCGTGGCCGGCCTGTGGACCGCGCGCGAGGTCGTGATGGGCTCGTGGCCGTACGGCGGCTTCGCGTGGGGCCGGATCGGCATGAGCATGTCGAGCTCGCCGCTCGCGCAGGTGGCGTCGTGGATCGGCGTGACGGGCCTGACCTTCCTCGTCGTGCTCTTCGCGGCGATGCTCATCGAGGTCGTGCGTGCGTCTGCGCGGGCGAGGAGCGGCGCGCAGGATCGCGCGACCCGCGCCCGCATCGCCGGAACCGCCGCCCCGGCGGGGGTCGTGCTCGCGATCCTGGCGCTCGTGCCGCAGTTCCCAACGAGCCCCGCCGGCACGATCCGCGTCGGCGCCGTGCAGGGCAACGGCCCCGCGGCGTACGTGGACGAGCGCGACTACCTCGACGTGCTGCGCGCGCAGCTCGCGGCCACACGCGAGCTCGAGGGCGAGGACCTCGACGTCATCCTCTGGCCGGAGGGCGGCGTCGACGCCGATCCCCGCGCAGAGCGGTCGGTCGCGCGCATCCTCGAGGACGTCGCCGACGACCACGGCGCGCCGCTGCTCATGAACGCGGCCAGCGCCGAGGGCGACGACGTGTACAACATGTCGATGCTGTGGACGGCCGACGGGCTCGATCAGACGCACTCCAAGCGCAACCCCGTGCCGTTCGGGGAATATGTGCCCGACCGTGCGTTCTACGAGGCGATCGCCCCGTCCCTCATCGGCATGATCGGGCGCGAGTACACCCCCGGCACGGATTCGCCCGTGTTCGACCTCGCCGGGACGGCGGCCGGCCTGGCCATCTGCTTCGACGTGATCGACGACTCCTTCATCCGCGAGGGGATCCGCGACGGGGCCCAGGTTTTCCTGTTCCAGACGAACAACGCCGACTTCCGCGGCACCGACGAGAACCTGCAGCAGCTCGCCTTTGCGCGCATGCGCGCGATCGAGACGGGGCGCAGCGTCGTGAACCTCTCGACCGTCGGCACGAGCCAGCTCATCGCGCCCGACGGCGCCACGCTCGCGCAGGTGGGCGTCGACGTGGCCGGCGTCATCGTCGCCGACGTCGAGCTGCGCGACGGGCTGACGGCGGGCGTGGTGCTGGGCCCGTGGGTCACGGGCCTGCTCACCGCCGGGTCGTTCCTCGCACTGCTCGTGCTCGGCGTCCTGCGCCGGCGGCGGCGCGCCGACGCGGGTGCCGGGGACGAGACCCCGTGACGCCCGGGGCGCGGGCGGCTACGCTGGCCCCATGTCGATGAGCGTGGTGCGGCCCCGTGGCGATCGAGTGCTCGCGGGCGTGTGCGGGCTGATCGCGCGCCGGTTCGGTCTGTCGTCGACGCTCGTGCGCGTGCTCGCCGTGATCGGGGTGCTCTTCTTCGGATGGACGATCCCGGTCTACATCGCGCTGTGGGTCGTCGTCCCGAGCGACTGACGCCGAGCGAGAGGAGCCGAGATGGCCGATCAGGATCAGGACGCGCAGTTCTGGTACAACTCCAAGACAGGCGAGGTGGAGCAGGGGCTCGTGTCGCCGGCCCCCGACCGCATCGGCCCGTTCGCCACGGCCGACGAGGCCGCGAGGGCCTACGAGATCCTCGCCGCGCGCTCGCGCGAATGGGCCGAGGAGGAGGCCCGCGAGGACGACTGGGGCGCGGGGTCCGCCGCACCGTGAATCCGCCCGCCGACCACTAGGCTGGGATCTCCGGCGTCATCCCTTCGGAGAGGATTCGATGGACAAGCAGATGGACTTCGTCCTGCGCACGATCGAGGAGCGCGGCGTCAAGTTCGTGCGACTGTGGTTCACCGATGTGATCGGCACGCTCAAGTCGCTCGCGATCGCGCCCGCCGAGGTGGAGGGCGCCTTCACCGAGGGCATCGGGTTCGACGGCTCGGTGATCGAGGGCCTCACGCGCTCGCACGAGTCCGACCTGCTGGCCCACCCCGACGCCTCGACATTCCAGATCCTGCCGTGGCGCGGCACCGTCGATCCGACGGCCGCCATGTTCTGCGACCTCACGATGCCTGACGGCCAGCCCGCCGTCGCCGATCCGCGCAACGTGCTCAAGCGCACGCTCGCGAAGGCCGCCGAGGCCGGGTTCAGCTTCTACACGCACCCGGAGATCGAGTTCTACCTGCTGAAGTCGCGCACGTTCGGCACCGACGGGCCGGAGCCCGTGGACCACGCCGGGTACTTCGACAACGTGCCGGGCGGCACGGCCCACGACTTCCGCCGCAGCTCGGTGCGCATGCTCGAGGACCTCGGCATCTCGGTGGAGTACAGCCACCACGAGGGCGGGCCCGGTCAGAACGAGATCGACCTGCGCTACGCCGACGCGCTCGCGATGGCCGACAACATCATGACCTTCCGCACGGTCGTGAAGGAGGTCGCGATCGAGCAGGGCGTGCACGCCACGTTCATGCCGAAGCCGTTCGCCGCGCATCCCGGATCGGGCATGCACACGCACATGTCGCTCTTCGAGGGCGATGTGAACGCCTTCTACGAGGAGGGCGCCGAGTACCAGCTGTCGAAGGTGGGCCGGCACTTCGTCGCGGGGCTGCTGGCGCACGCCCGCGAGATCTCGGCGGTCACCAACCAGTTCGTGAACTCGTACAAGCGCCTGTGGGGCGGCGACGAGGCGCCCAGCTACGTCACGTGGGGTCACAACAACCGCTCGGCGCTCGTGCGCGTGCCGCGCTACAAGCCGGGCAAGAGCAGTTCGGCGCGCGTGGAGCACCGCGGCATCGACTCGGCCGCGAACCCCTACCTGTCGTACGCGCTCATGCTCGCCGCCGGCCTGAAGGGCATCGAGGACGAGTACGAGCTGCCCGCCGAGGCGGAGGAGAACGTCTGGGCCCTCAGCGACGCCGAGCGCCGCGCGCTGGGCTACCGCGCGCTGCCGCAGACGCTCGACGAGGCCGTCGCCGCCATGGAGGACAGCGAACTCGTCGCCGAGACGCTCGGCGAGCAGGTCTTCAGCTACGTGCTCGCGAACAAGCGGCGCGAGTTCGAGCAGTACCGCTCGCAGATCACGCCCTTCGAGCTGCGTCACCACCTCGACATCGTCTGATCGGCACGATGCCGAGGAACGCCGGGTCGCGCGCATGAGTTCGGGCAGCCGGGCCGCCGCGCGCACCGGGCTCGTGCGCCTCGGGTTCGCGCGCGTCGACGAGGCCGAGGACCGCATCGCCGAGCTCGCCGAGGCCACCGGCCTGGAGCGCGCCGTGCTGCTCGACGGCGCGGGCGAGGCGGCCGACCCGGACGAGGCATTGGCGTGCCTCGTGCTCATCGCGCGGCGCCACGCCGAGGCGGTGGCCGGCGCGCTGCGCCCCGAGCGCGCGCGGCGCACGGCGTGGCGGCTGCTGGGCGCGTCGCGGGGCTTCGGCGAGTTCTACCTGCGGCGGCCCGAGCACCTCGCCGAGCTGGCGACGGCGGGGGAGCGGCTGCCGACGGCCGACGAGATGGGGCGCGCGCTGCGGGACGCCGTCGGCTCGGCGGAGGGGTTCGCCGAGACGTGCGACGAATCGGCGTGGGTCGCTCTGCGGGTGGCGTATCGCGCCCAGCTGGCGCGGATCGCGGCCTTCGATCTGCGTGCGCCCGCGCCCGTCGAGGTGCTCCCGGCCGTGTCCGCCGCGCTCGCGGACCTCGCCGGCGCGGCGCTCGAGGCCTCGCTTGCCGTCGCCCGCACGCGCGTGGCCACCGGCACGGGCGGGGCGGGCCTGTTCCCGCGCGAGGAGGTGGCCGACACGTGCCTGGCCGTGATCGGCATGGGCAAGGCCGGCGCGCGCGAGCTGAACTACGTCAGCGACGTCGACGTGATCTTCGTCGCCGGCCCGCGCGAGGGATCCGGCCTGGACGAGAGCCGCGCGGTCGACATCGCCACGCGCCTGGCCGTGCAGACGATGCGGGGCATCTCGGGCTTCGAGGCCGAGCCGCCGCTGTGGGAGGTCGACGCGAACCTGCGGCCCGAGGGCAAGCAGGGCGCGCTCGTGCGCACGCTCGAGTCGCACGTGGCGTACTACGAGCGATGGGCGCAGAGCTGGGAGTTCCAGGCGCTGCTGAAGGCGCGCCCGCTCGCGGGCGACGCCGCGCTCGGCGAGGCGTACGTCGCGGCGCTGCGGCCGGCGGTGTGGCAGAGCGCGGCGCGCGAGAGCTTCGTCGACGGCGTGCAGCGCATGCGCGAGCGCGTGACGGAGCACATCCCGCCCGACGACGTGCCGTACCAGCTCAAGCTCGGCCCCGGCGGGCTGCGCGACATCGAGTTCGCCGTGCAGCTGCTGCAGCTCGTGCACGGCCGCACCGACGAGGCGGTGCGCCAGCGCGGCACGCTCGAGGCGCTCGAGGCGCTGGCCGACGGTGGGTACATCGGCCGCGCCGACGCCGCGGCGTTCGACGACCACTACCGCCGGCTGCGGCTCATGGAGCACCGGCTGCAGCTGCAGGGCCTCAGCCGCACGCACCTCATGCCGCGCGACGACGACGGCGTGCGCGTGCTCGCGCGCGCCACGGGCCTCGCGACCACCGGCTCCGGTCTGCGCGAGGCGTGGGAGCGCATCAAGCGCGAGGTGCGCGACATCCACCTGCGCATCTTCTACCGCCCGCTGCTGTCGGCCGTCGCCGCGCTGCCGAGCGACGAGGGCCAGCTCACGCCGCAGCAGGCGCACGACCGCCTCGCCGCGATCGGCTTCCACGATCCGGGCGGCGCCCTGCGGCACATCGAGGCGCTCACGAGCGGCATCAGCCGCAAGGCCACCATCACGCGGCATCTCATGCCCGTCATGCTGCGCCGCTTCGCCGAGGGGGTCGATCCCGACTACGGCCTCATCGCCTTCCGCCGGATCAGCGAGCGGCTGGGGGCCTCGCCGTGGTTCCTGCGCATGCTGCGCGACTCGGCGGGAGCCGCCGACGCGCTGGCCAAGCTGCTGTCGGGGTCGAAGTACGTCGGAGAGCTCATGGAGTGGATCCCGGAGTCGGTCGCGTGGCTGGACGGCGGCGCGCAGCTGCGGCCGCGCGCCGGTTCCCAGCTCGCCGAGGAGGCGCGCGCGATCCAGTCCCGGCACGCCACGATGCAGGACGCGATGCGGGCGGTGCGCGCGCTGCGTCGTCGCGAGCTGCTGCGCGCGGCGATGGCGTCGATCCTGGGCGCCGTGACGATCAGCGAGCTCTCGGCGGCGCTGACGACGATCACGGAGGTCACGATCCAGGCGGCACTGCGGGCCGTGCGCCGCGAGGTCGTGCCGCCCGAGGACGACGCGCTCGACATCGCGGTGATCGGCATGGGGCGCTTCGGCGGCGCCGAGATCGGCTTCGGATCGGACGCCGACGTGCTGTACGTGTACCGGCCGCAGGGTGTGGATCCGCAGCGCGCGCAGCGCTACGCCGAGCGCATCGTCGCCGAGCTGCGCCAGCAGTCCGAGGATCACCGCGTGCCGCTCGAGCTCGACGCCGGCCTGCGACCCGAGGGGCGCAACGGGCCCATCGTCCGCTCCCTCGACGCGTACCGGGAGTACTACCGCCGGTGGTCGCTGTCGTGGGAGGCGCAGGCGCTGCTGCGGGCGCGGGGGATCGCGGGATCGGCGAGCCTGATCGAGGCCTTCCTCGAGATGGCGGACGAGGTGCGATACCCGGGGGAGCTGGATCCGCAGGAGGTGCGGGAGATCCGGCGCATCAAGGCGCGCGTCGAGAACGAGCGACTGCCGCAGGGCGCCGATCCGCGCCGTCACCTCAAGCTCGGCCCCGGCGGGCTCAGCGACGTGGAATGGCTCGTGCAGGTGCTGCAGCTGCAGCACGCGCACGAGGTGCCGGGGCTGCGCACGACCTCGACGCTCGGCGCCCTCGCGGCGGCCGTGGACGCGGAGCTCGTGCCGGCCGAGCCCGCGCGACGCCTCGAGGAGGCGTGGCGGCTCGCGTCGCGGCTGCGCTCGGCCAACACGCTGCTCACGGGCCGCACGAGCGACGTCCTGCCGAGCGACCGGCGCGACCTCGACGGCATCGCCCGCATCCTGGAGTACCCGGCCGGCTCGGCCACGGCGCTGGAGGAGGACTGGCTGCGCACGTCGCGCCGCGCCCGCCGCGCCTTCGAGAACCTCTTCTACGGCTGATCGCGCGGAACACGACGCCGACCCGCCGCGCCTCGGCGCACAGATCTCGCCGTTCCCCACACGATCCTGGCGCAATCGTGTGGGGGAAGGCCCGTCGCGTGCGAGAAGGCCCGGCCCCGCGGACGGCGGGACCGGGCCTTCTCGGCGTGGAACGGCGTCAGACGCCGTAGTACAGCTCGAACTCGAACGGGTGCGGACGCTGCTGCATCGGCAGGATCTCGTTCTCGTACTTGTACTCGATCCACGTGTCGATCAGCTCGTCGGTGAAGACGCCGCCGGCCGTGAGGAACTCGCGGTCCTTGTCGAGGGCCTCGAGCGAGTCGAGCAGCGAGTTCGGCACCTGCGGGATGCCCTTGGCCTCCTCGGCCGGCAGCTCGTAGAGGTCCTTGTCGATCGGCTCGTGCGGCTCGATGCGGTTCTTGATGCCGTCGATGCCGGCCATCAGCTGCGCCGCGAACGCGAGGTAGGGGTTGCCCGACGAGTCCGGCGCGCGGAACTCGATGCGCTTGGCCTTGGGGTTCGAGCCCGTGATCGGGATGCGGATCGCCGCCGAGCGGTTGCCCGCCGAGTAGACGAGGTTGACCGGCGCCTCGAAGCCCTTGACCAGGCGGTGGTAGCTGTTCAGCGTGGGGTTCGTGAACGCGAGCACCGCGTGGGCGTGCTTGAGCAGACCGCCGATGTACCAGCGCGCGACGTCCGAGAGCTGGGCGTAGCCCTTCTCGTCGTAGAACAGCGGCTTGCCGTCGGCCCACAGCGACTGGTGGGTGTGCATGCCCGATCCGTTGTCGCCGAAGAGCGGCTTCGGCATGAAGGTGGCGGTCTTGCCCCACTCCTCGGCCGTGTTCTTCACGATGTACTTGAACTTCAGGATGTCGTCCGCGGCGTGGACCATCGTGTCGAACTTGTAGTTGATCTCCGCCTGGCCGGCCGTGCCCACCTCGTGGTGCGAGCGCTCGACCTCGAGCCCGACCTCGATGAGCTTCAGCACGATGTCGTCGCGGATGTCGGCCTGCTTGTCGACGGGCGAGACGGGGAAGTAGCCGCCCTTGTGGGGCGTCTTGTTGCCGAGGTTGCCGCCCTCCTCCTCGCGGCCCGAGTTCCATGCCGCCTCCTCGGAGTCGACCGAGTAGAAGCTCTTGCCCGAGGTGACCTCGTAGCGCACGTCGTCGAAGATGAAGAACTCGGCCTCGGGGGCGAAGAACGCGGTGTCGGCGATGCCGGTGGCGGCGAGGTACTTCTCCGCCTTCTTGGCGACCTGGCGCGGGTCCTTCGAGTAGATCTCGCCGTTGCGCGGGTTGTAGATGTCGAACACCATCACGAGCGTCTTGGCCTCGCGGAACGGGTCGACGTAGCCGGTGGTGACGTCGGGGATGAGCTGCATGTCCGACTCGTTGATGTTCGCGAAGCCGCGGATCGAGGAGCCGTCGAAGAGCTGTCCGACCGTGAAGAACTCTTCGTCGACGGTCGAAGCCGGGATGTTGAAGTGCTGCTGGACACCGGGGAGGTCCGTGAAACGGATGTCGAGGAACTTGACGTCCTCGTCCTTGATGAACTTGAGCACCTCGGAGGAATCTTTGAACATTGAGGCTCCAGGTTGGGGATCTTCGGGTCGGACACCCTCCACGGGTGACCCCCCGACCGTATCCGCGCGGCATTGCTCGAGGGTGTCCCGAATGTTTCCGGGGTGTTACGCGGCGGCGGCAGGCCGGGTCCGGCGGTCGCTCAGATGGCCCGCCGTAGGCTGGAGGGGTGACCGACGCGCATGCCGACACCGACTATCCGGGCAGGGATCTGGGACTGCCGCGCACGGGACCGGGGAGCCTCGGATCGCTCGGCAGGCGGATCGGCGGGCTCGCGATCGACTGGGCGGCCGCCTACGTGATCGCCGCGACGTTCTTCGCCTCGGAGGCGCTGGCGATCCACCTCACGTTCATGGCGATCCACATCGTCTTCATCCCGACGATCGGCGGCAGCCCCGGCCACCGCATCTTCGGCCTGCGGGTGCAGCGGGCCACCGGCGGGTGGGCGGGGCTGTGGCGCCCGCTCGTGCGCACGGTGCTGCTGGGCCTGGTCATCCCCGCCGTCATCTGGCAGGACGGTCGTGGCCTGCACGACGGCGTGGCGGGAACGGCGCTCGTCCGCGCCTGACCCGGATCGCGCCGCGCGGCACGACGAAAGGGCCGCCCGAACCGCGATCGGCGGTGGGGCGGCCCTTCGGCGTGCGGCGAGGCTCAGCGCGGGCGCGGGGCGCGGGCGCGCATCGGATCGATGCCCTTGGGGATCGGAAGCGACGACATCGTGCCGCCGAGCGACTCGAGGCGCTGCACGACGGCGCCCATCGTGGCGCGGTCGATGGCCTTGGGGAGCGCCTTGACGGTCTTGGCGAGATCCTTGATCGGGATCTCGCCCTCGCCGTGGCCCACGTAGAACTCGTGCACGGGCACGCCGTGCGCGGCACGGGTGGCCTTCATCCGCTCGTCGCGGAACAGCTTCTTGAGGCGGCCGCGCGAACCCTCTCCGACGAGCACGATGCCGCCGCGACCCACGGCGCGGTACACGGCCTCCTGCGTCTTGGGGTTCACGCCCACCGGCATCTCGTCGGCACGCCAGCGCCGGCCGAGCATGGTCGAGAGCACGTGGCCCGCGGCGCCGGGCATGCCGTCGATGCGGCGGTACATGACGACGGTCGACAGCCGCGTCATGAGGATCATCGACGCGAGCACGCCCAGCATGAGGCCGAAGATCGGCCACAGGATGAAGCCCCACACGTTCGGCTGCAGGAGGAACGCGAGCAGCACGCCCAGGCCGATGCCCGCGAGGACGATGCCCGCCAGCGCCCAGGGCAGCCACGCGAACACCTCGCGCGTGAACGTGAAGAGCTGCCTGAGCTGAGAGAAGAATCCCGGGCGCTTCTCCGCCTCGGTACCGCGTGCTGCCATACCCTCCAGCCTACCGAGTGCCCGCGCCGTCCACGTGCCGCTCGGCTCGCTCACAGCGTGCCGGAAGGACCGATCGGTCCACGGATGCCGCCGCCGCGCCCCGAACCGGCGGCCTGCGCCGCACGCTGGAGGCATGACGTGGGAGCGGACCATCGACGGCGGCGAGGAGCACGGCGAGCTCGTCGGCGGCGCCTACCGCCCGATCCGGCGCCTCGCGCCCGGTGAGGCGCCCATCCCCGGCGAGCTCGCGGCCGTGGGGGACGACACCGTCGTGCTCGTCGATGTCGGGGAGCTCGCCGGGTGGGCGGGGTGGGCGCATGGCCGCTCGCAGCACGTGTGCGGCGTGACCGATGTCGTTCGGCGCACGCGCGGCCACGATGCCGTGCTGTCGCGGTGCGTGCTCCGGCTCGACGCCGCCCTGCGCGCGGCCCCGCCGCTGTCGGGCGGCGAGGCCGTGACCCTCGCCGTCAGCGTGCTGCGCGGCGCGGGGGAGGTGCGGCGCGCCCGCGGCGGCGAAGGGTCGCGCGGCGCGTGGTGGCTCACAGCCGAGGGACGGCCGGCTTTCGTCCCGGCGCTGCGCGACGCGGCGGACGGCGAGGACTGCGGCGCCGCGGCGGCGCGGATCGTGGAGGAGGCGGCCGCGGGCGTCCAGGACCGCATCGTGCGCAGGCTGCTGGACGAGGCGTGCGGGTGGCTCGACGATCCCGACGCGGCGGGGGATGCCGCTGAGGCGCTCGAGGAGCGGCTGTTCGAGGCCTGCGCGCCGCGGCCGCTCGGGCGCCTGCTCGAGCCGCCGGGCGACGATGAGGGCGAGCAGGTCGCCGTCGCGCCGGGCCGCGCCACCGACCGCCGGACGCGGCGCGAGC
>NZ_JBMDJT010000025.1:0-38634 GCF_057809335.1 Microbacterium sp. FG3
GCTGCGCGCCGGGGGGCGGGCGCATGCGCGCCCGCACGCTCGCTTCGCTCGCACAGTGATGGGTTGGTGTGAAGGGTGTGAGCGTCGGTTGCACCCCATCGGTTGCTGAACGGAGGCGCGAAGCGCCGGAGATGAAGCGACCACCACAACCGTCATGGACTTGCTGGGGTCGCTTCAGCTTCGTTCAGCAACCGTGGGGTTTCACCGTTCGGTTGCGCCCATCGGTTGCTGAACGGAGCGCCGGAGGCGCGGAGATGAAGCGACCAGCGCAAGCTGCCGCCGTGACAGATGTCATGGCGAGGAGGTGACGGAGGCTGATCGCGCGCGGGCGGTGAGGGCGGCCATCGTGGAGGCATGGACACACAGGCACCTCCCGCGGTCTCGCTGCGCCGCGTCGTGAAGGAGTTCCGCTCCGGCAGCGTCTTCCGGGCCGTCGACGGCGTCGACCTCGACATCCGGCAGGGTGAGATCGTCGCCCTGCTCGGCCCGAACGGGGCGGGCAAGACGACCACGCTCGACATGGTGCTCGGGCTCACGCGACCCACGGACGGCGACGTGTCGGTCTTCGGGCAGTCCCCGCGCGCGGCCGTGCACGCCGGCCGCGTCTCGGCCGTGCTGCAGTCGGGCGGGCTGCTGCGCGACCTCACGGTGCGCGAGACCATCACGCTCATCGCCTCGACCTTCGCCGCCCCGCTGTCGGTCGACGAGGCGATCGAGCGCGCCGGCCTCGGCGCCATCGCCGGGCGCCGCGTGTCGAAGTGCTCCGGCGGCGAGCAGCAGCGCCTGCGCTTCGCGCTCGCCCTCCTGCCCGATCCCGACCTGCTCATCCTCGACGAGCCGACGGCCGGCATGGACGTGACGGCGCGGCGCGAGTTCTGGGACACCATGCGCGAGGACGCGCGCGCGGGTCGCACCGTCATCTTCGCCACCCACTACCTGGAGGAGGCCGACGCGTTCGCGCAGCGGATCGTGCTGATGGCCGGCGGGCGCGTGGTCGCCGACGGCACGACCGCCGAGATCCGCGCCACCGCCACCGGACGGCGGGTGACGGCCTACGTCGAGGCCGCGGCCCAGGACGCCGCCGTCGCGCGCCTGCGCGCGGCCGGCGCCGAGGTCGAGGCCGACGCCGGGCGGCTGCTCGTGCGCACGGGCGACTCCGACGGGGTGGCGCGCCTGCTGCTGAACGAGCTCGGCGCGCACGACCTCGAGATCGCCGCCGGCAGCCTCGACGACGCGTTCGAGGCCCTCACGGGCGCGCACCGCGCCGACGCGACCGTGATCGGAGGAGCACGATGAACCCCACCTACTTCGCCATCGAGCTGCGGCGCATCGTGCGCGACGTCGTGACGATGTTCTTCGTGGCGATCCTGCCCGCGGTGCTGTACCTCATCTTCGGCGCGAGCCAGTCGTACGGCGAGAACAGCGTGGGCAACGGCAACGTCGCGTTCTACGTGATGATCGGCATGGCCGCGTACGGCGCCGTCACCGCCACGGTCGGCGTCGGCGGCACGGCCGCCGTCGAGCAGATGCAGGGCTGGGGTCGCCAGCTCGGCCTCACGCCCATGAGCGACGCGCAGCGCGTGGTGACGCGCGCGGCCGTCGGCTTCGTCGTCGCGATCGTGCCCGTCGGGCTCATCTACGCGCTCGGCGCCCTCACGGGAGCGGAGGCGGAGCCGCACGTCTGGGTGATCAGTGGGCTCGTCGTGCTGCTCGGCTCGGCCGTGTTCTCGTTCTTCGGGCTGCTGTCGGGCCTGCTGTTCCGCAGCGAGGCGGCCGTGAGCGCCGCGAGCGGATCGCTCGTGATCTTCGCCTTCCTCGGCAATCTGTACTTCCCGCTCACCGGCTTCCTGCTCGACATCGCGCGGTTCACGCCGCTGTACGGGTACGTCGCGCTCGCCCGCTACCCGCTCACCGACGGCTGGACGGTCCGCCAGAGCCCGGACGACGCGTCGGTGCTGGAGCCGCTGTGGGTGCCGGCGCTCAACCTGGGCGTGTGGGCGGCGATCTTCATCGCGGCGACGATGCTCGTCGCGCGGCGGGGCCGGTCGCGTCAGTGACGGAGCACGCGACGAGGGGATCCGGTGCTCCCGCGGGGGTGCCGGATCCCCTCGGCGTACCGGGATCGCGACGCGAGCCTGAGAGCATGGGACGCGTGACGCGGGCGATCAGACCGGATGTGGGGCCGTGGGCGCGCTTCTCGTGGACCCTCGGCGTCGTCTGGGTCGTGTGCATGTTCTTCCCCATCGCGTCGGCCCTGGAATCGGACGCCCCGCCGGCGGCCAGGGCGGCCGCGGTCGTGCTGCTCGTCCTCTTCGCCGCGCTGTACGTCGCCTCCTTCGTCTGGCTGACGCTGTCGAGGTCGTGGGCGCAGGCCGGCCGCCGGGGTCTGCCGGCGCTCGCCGTCATGACGGTGCTGATGCTCATCGCCGTCGCGCTCGTCGGCGTCGGCGCGCTCGGCGCTGCCCCGTTCCTCGTGGCGATCGCGATGTTCTCGGGCCGGCGGGCCGGATCCTTCGCCCTCGCCTCCGCGATCGCCGTCGCCCTCGTGGTCGCGCTCGCGGTGAGCGGGCGGCTCACCGACTACTGGGGCATCCTGCTGCCGGCGGCGTTCGTGCTCGTCACCTGCGGGCTGGTGCGGATCGTCGACGGCGCCCAGGACGAGCACAACGAGCTGGTCAGGCAGCTCGCCGTGGTCGAGGAGCGCGAGCGCGTGGCCCGCGACGTGCACGACGTGCTGGGCCACAGCCTCACGGTGGTGACCGTCAAGGCCGAGCTGGCCGAGCGCCTCGTCGAGCGCGACCCGGCGGCGGCGAGGGAGGAGCTCGCGCAGATCCGGAGCCTCACGCGCGAGGCGCTCGCCGAGCTGCGCGCCACCGTGGCGGGGCTGCGCGTCGCCCGGCTCGCCGACGAGCTCGAGGCGGCCAGGGCCGCGCTCGCCGACGCGGGCATCGCGGCCGACGTGGCGGACGACGCCGAGACGGTCGATCCGCGGCACCGCATCGTCGTGGCCTGGACGCTGCGCGAGGCCGTGACGAACGTCGTGCGGCACTCCCGCGCCAGCCGGTGCACCGTGCGGCTCGAGCCGCACGGCATCGTGGTGGAGGACGACGGGGTCGGCACCCCCTCCGACATCGCCGCCTCCGGGCTGCGCGGCATCCGCGAGCGGGCCGAGGCCGCGGGCGCGACCCTCACGGTCGGCGCCGCCCGCGAGCTCGTCGCCGCCGACGCGAGCGGTCCCGCCGGATCGGGAACCCCGGGGGCGGAAACCCCCGGCGCCCGCGGCGCGAGGATCCCCGGCGCCCGCGGCACGCGAGTAGAGGTGCGCTGGTGATCCGGCTGCTGCTGGCCGACGACCAGGCCCTCGTCCGCGGCGCGCTCGCGGCGCTGCTCAGCCTCGAGCCCGACCTCGAGGTCGTCGCCGAGGTCGACCGCGGCGACGAGGTGGTGGCCGCCGCGCGCGAGTCCGCGGCCGACATCTGCCTGCTCGACATCGAGATGCCGGGTGCCGACGGGATCGCGGCGACCGCGGCGCTGCGCGAGGCGCTGCCGGCGGTGCGCGCGGTGATCGTCACCACGTTCGGCCGCCCCGGCTATGTGCGCCGCGCGCTTGACGCCGGCGCGTGGGCGTTCGTCGTGAAGGACACGCCGGCCCACGAGCTCGCCGACGTCGTGCGCCGCGTGCAGGCGGGGGAGCGGATCGTGGATCCCGCCCTCGCGACGGAATCGCTCCTCGGCGGGGCGAATCCGCTCACCGAGCGCGAGCGCGAGGTGCTGCGGCACTGCCTCGACGGGCAGCCGATCGCCGCGATCGCGGCGCGCGTGCACCTCTCGGCGGGCACGGTGCGCAACTACCTCAGCGCGGCGATCGCGAAGACGGGCGCGTCCGGCCGGGTCGCGGCGGCGCGCACGGCGCAGGAGCGCGGCTGGCTCTGACCCCTGTTGCGCCCCGCGGCGCCGCTGACACGATGGCGCCATGGCGGGCGGGATGAGCGGCGGCGACGGGTGGGTCACCACCCGGGACTTCGAGGTCACCGAGGCCGAGGACCTGTCGTGGCTCGTCTCCGCCGGTGGCGTCACCCCCGCGCAGCTGGCGGAGGCCGAGCGGCGCTCGCTCGAGGAGCACACGCGGGCCGCGGCGCTCCTGCTCGACGACGGCCTCGTCACCGAGGCGCAGATCGCCAGGGCGCGCGGCGAAGCGTGGGGCACGCCCTCCTGCGAGGACCTGCGCGCCGAGCGCATCGACCCCGAGCTGTCGCGCGGCCGGGCGTGGCGCGGGTATCTGAGCCGCGGCTGGCTGCCGCTGCGCCGCGACGAGGACGGCACGATCCTCGTCGCCACGTTCCTGCGCCCGACCGACGCGCTGCGCGCGGAGGTCGAGACCGAGCTGGGCACTTCGGCCATCGCCTTCACCGCCGTGGAGCGCTGGGGCTTCCGGCAGGCGGTGCTGCGGGCGTTCGGCCCGGAGGTCGCCGATGACGCGGCCAACGCGCTGGGCCGATCCGATCCCCTCCACTCCGCCCAGACGACCATGAGCACGCCGCAGAAGGTCGGCTTCGCGATCGCGCTCGTCGCGCTCGTCGTGCTGCTGTTCCTGTGGCCGCTGCCGACCATCGTGTGGGGGATCGGCGCCATGTCGGTGGCGTTCCTGCTCGCCGCGGCGTTCAAGTTCTTCATCAGCCTGCGCGGCTCGCGCTACGACCTCGTCGAGCGCATCGATGCCGAGAAGGTGGCCGCGCTGCGCGACGAGGACCTGCCCGTCTACACCGTGCTCGTGCCGGTGTTCCGCGAGGCCAACATCGTGGGCCAGCTGCTCGGCAACCTCGGGCGCCTGGACTACCCCACCCACAAGCTCGAGGTGCTCATCCTCGTCGAGGAGGAGGATCAGGAGACGCAGGACGCGATCCGCGCGACGGATCCGCCGCACAACTTCCACACGATCGTCATCCAGAAGGGGCAGCCGCAGACCAAGCCCCGCGCCTGCAACGTCGGCCTCCAGGTCGCCACCGGCGAGTACCTCGTGATCTTCGACGCCGAGGACCGGCCGGATCCGGATCAGCTGAAGAAGGCGGTCGTGGCGTTCCAGGAGGGTGGCGAGGAGCTCGTCGTGGTGCAGGCGGCGCTCAGCTACTTCAACGACACCGAGAACGTGCTCACCCGCATGTTCACGCTCGAGTACGGCTTCTGGTTCGACTACATGCTCTCCGGGCTCGACGCCTCACGGCTGCCGCTGCCGCTCGGCGGCACGTCGAACCACTTCCGGGTGGAGGGCCTGAAGCGCCTCGGCGGCTGGGACCCTACAACGTCACGGAGGACGCCGACCTCGGCATCCGCGCCGCCGCCCTCGGCTGGCGGGTCGGGGTGATCGACTCGGTCACCTACGAGGAGGCGAACACCTCGATCCCCAACTTCATCCGCCAGCGCAGCCGCTGGATCAAGGGGTACATGCAGACGTCCCTCGTGCACGCCCGCAACCCCATGGTGCTCATCCGCGAGGCCGGGCTCGTGCCGTTCCTCGCCTTCGCCCTGCTGATCGCCGGCACACCGCTCACCTTCCTCGGGGTGATCCCGTCCTACGCCGCGACGATCGTGTCGGTGTGGCTGACGGACGCGCCGCTCGTGGAGCTCATCCCGTTCACGGTGATGTGGGTGATGCTGTTCAACTTCCTGATCGGCAACGTGCTGATGGTCTACGTCAACATGATGGGCCCGTTCAAGTGCGGACAGTTCCACCTCGTGCCGTGGGCGCTGCTGAACCCCGTGTACTGGATCCTGCACTCCATCGCCGCGTACAAGGCGCTGTGGCAGCTCATCACCCGGCCGCACTACTGGGAGAAGACGCACCACGGGCTGACCAAGCAGAAGGGAGGCGCGGCCGATGACGACGTCGACCGGACCGCGGCCTACATCCCCGCGCCCTGACGCGCTCGGGCTGCTGCGGGAGGACCCGCGCCGCACCCGCACCCGCGTCGACCCGTTCCCGCAGCGCACCTGGCTGCGGTGGCTGGTGCGGCTCGCACTCGCGGTGCCGTACATCGCCGCCTCGTTCGTGACGAGCGCGCTGGCGGTCTCCGAGGGGCACCCGAACGACCTCGAGGCGCAGCGTGTTGCCGCGATCGACTGGACGCGGGCGGATGTCGGATGGATCGGCGACCTCTATCCTCCGGCAGGCACGGTGATCGCCACGCTGGTGACGCGGATCATCCCGCTCGGCGAGCTCGGCCTGTCGCTGCTCGGTGCGCTGGCCGGAGGGTTCTTCCTGCAGAAGGTGCTCGAGGCGATGACGCAGCGCGAGCTGCGCTGGACGACGCGGACCCTGTTCCTCGTCGGCCTCGGCTTCAACCCGTTCACCTTCGCCCTCGTGACCGAGGACGCGCTGCTGTTCCTCTCGATCGGGTTCTTCCTGCTCGGCACCGAGGAGCTCGTGCGGTTCCTGTACTGGTCGTCCACGCGCGGCGGCTTCCGGGCCGGGATCCTGCTCATGCTCTCGGCGCTGACGGATCCGCTCGGGCTCGCGTTCGTCGTGGTCGGCGGCGTCGCCGCGCTCTTCTACGTGCCCGACGACCTCGCGCGGCCGGGGCGGCGCCGGGCGAGCATGCTCGTGGCGATGTTCCCGACCATCGGCGCCTTCGCGACGTTCCTGTTCCTGATGTGGGCCTTCGACAGCCTTGCAGTCCGTGACATCGCCGCCACGCTCGACGGGGCGGGGGATCGTCTCATCGCGCTCGTCGAGGTCGCGCGCGGACCCGAGGGGCTGCTGCTGGCCACCGCGGCCGTGCTGGTCTGGATCCTCGCCGTCGTCGAGCGGCGCACGCGATCCATCGTGTTCAGCATCGTGGCGATCCTCATCTACGGCATCGCGATCGTGCTCGGCATCGGCGAGGACGCCACCGGCGCCGGCATCTGGCTGATCGTCTACTCGCTCGTGGCGCTGTTCGTGCGCCGCGCGAAGAACCCGGCCGCCCTCGGCACGGTCTCGGTCGTCGCGGCCCTCGCGATCCCGATCGTCTGGGCCGCGGCCCTGCTGAACCCCACCGTCCACCAGTGGTGGACCGCCCTGCTCGGCGGCTGACGCTCTCAGCGCATGGCGTCGACGACGCGCAGCGCGAGGTGAGTGTCGAGGCGCCGGGGTGACACGTTCCAGTCGGCGCCGAGCAGGCGGTCGATGCGGTCGAGGCGCTGACGCACCGTGTTGCGATGGACGTGCAGCAGGCGAGCGGCGCGGGCGATGTCGCCATCGCATTCCAGGTACGCGAACGCCGTGCGCACGAGCTGGGTGCCGCGCGCGCGGTCGTACGCGACGAGCGGATCCACGGCCGCCGTGAGGCTGCCGGGCAGCTCGCCGCGCCTGGCAAGGTCGAGCAGGGCGCCCAGCAGGCCGAGCTCGGCGGCGTCGACGATGCCGTGCCGGCCGAGCACGACGGCGGATCCGTATGCCAGCTGCGCGCGGCTGTGCGCGTCGGCGATGCGGGAGACCCCCGTGAACGGGCCCGACGCGCCCGCCCGCAGCGCCCAGCCCTGCTCCGAGAACAGTGCGCGCAGCCGGTCGGCCCAGTCGGCGTCGGCCGTCACGAGGCAGACGTGCTCCTCGTGCGACGCCATCATGACCGCCCGCGAGCTGCGCGCCCGCACCTCGGCCAGGCGCAGTCGCCGCTCGCTCGCGGGTGCCTCCAGGACGACCACCCAGAGGTCCTCGCCCGCGTCGATGCCCCACCGCCCGAGCCACCGCTCGAGATGCTCGCGCGGTGCGTCGGGGCGCTCGAAGAGGTCGCCCAGCACCTCGGTCTGCAGCCGCAGATCGGCGTCGGCCTGTGCCCGCTGGAACATGAGGGCGAGTGCGCAGTGCGCCGCGACCCGCTCCAGCAGCGAGCGTCGCGACGGATCGAGCGGATCGGCGCTCGAGAGCACGCCGAGCGCCTCACCGCGCATGCGGACCGGCACCCGCTCGCGGTCGTCGTCGAACTCGGCGGTCGCCGCGAGCACGGAGCCCCCTGGTGCGCGCAGGCGCAGCTCGCTGCCGAGGGCGGCCCGGCCGATCGCGAGCAGGCGCGCGGGATCCGGCGCGGCGGAGACGGCCTCGACCAGGCGCGTGTCGAGGTCGAGCATGGCCGAGATCATCTCGAGCTGCGCGGTGCGCCGGTCCTTCTCCCGCTCGAGGTCGGCCGCGAGGGACTCCAGCTCGGCGATGCGCATCGAGTTGTCGAGCGCGACGGCGGCGTGCCGCCCGATCGAGTCGACGTCGTCGATCTCCTCCGGGGTGAAGGTGCGCGGGTGTCGCTCGGCCACCACGAGCGCGCCGAGCGCGCGACCGCCGACCGTGAGGGGCACGCCCATGATGGCCCGCACGCCCTCGGCGCGGACGATCTCGTCGATGTCCGGGAGGTGGTTGAGCGATGGATCGGCGAGGTAGTCGCGCGTCTGGTAGGGCGCCACGCCGCGGGCGATCTGGCCGAGCACGCCCGTGCCGAGCGGCTGGCGCAGTGTGCGGTACCCGTGGGTCGTCACGCCGTCGGTCTGGCGGATGTACGTCTCGGCGCTGTCGTGATCGGTGAGGCTGATGTACGCCATGTCGGTGCCGAGGAACGCGCGCGTGCGCCGCACGATCGCCTGCAGCACGTCCTCGACGTCGTGGCGCGCCGCGATGTCGGTCGCGGTCTCGAACAGCGTCGCGAGCAGCTCCTCGCGGGAGCGGCCGCCGTGCGAGGGGCCG
Source organism: Microbacterium sp. FG3 (assembly GCF_057809335.1). Taxonomy (NCBI): domain Bacteria; kingdom Bacillati; phylum Actinomycetota; class Actinomycetes; order Micrococcales; family Microbacteriaceae; genus Microbacterium; species Microbacterium sp. FG3. The sequence goes on from NZ_JBMDJT010000025.1 coordinate 8,708, forward strand.
GAGCCGTGCATGTCCGTCATGCACATGATCCTCTCGCAGGAGTGTGCACAGATCCACATCCTGACGAGGGATCCACGATTACTGTCGGCTGGTCAAGGGATGGAGCGGATCACGAGGGCGTCCCGCACCCGGGGTCCGTTCCGCGTCGGAAGGAACCGCATGCGCATCACAGGCGCCGTGCTCGAGGAGATCGGCCGCCCCCGGCCCTACGCCGCCTCGAAGCCCATCAGCATCGCCCAGCTCGACCTCGCGGATCCCGGCCCCACCGAGGTGCGCGTGCGCATCGAGGCGGCGGGCGTGTGCCACTCCGACCTGTCGGTCGTCGACGGCAACCGCGTGCGGCCGGTGCCCATGCTCCTCGGCCACGAGGCCGCCGGCATCGTCGAGGAGGTCGGCTCCGACGTGACCGACCTCGAGGTCGGCACGCGGGTGACGATGGCGTTCCTTCCCCGTTGCGAGGACTGCGACGGCTGCCGGACGGGCGGCCGCCTGCCCTGCGAGAAGGGCACCGCGAGCAATAACGCCGGCGAGCTGCTGCACGGGTCGCGTCTGCTCTCACGCGACGGCGAAGCGGTCTTCCACCACCTCGGCGTCTCGGGCTTCGCGACGCACGCCGTGGTCGACCGCGCATCGATCGTGCCGATCGGGAACGACGTGCCCGCCGAGGTCGCCGCGGTCCTCGGCTGCGCGGTGCTCACCGGCGGCGGTGCCCTGCTCAACGCCGTCGACCGTGCAGCGGGCGAGTCGGTGATGATCGTCGGGCTCGGCGGTGTCGGCGTCTCGGCGCTCATCTCGGCCGTCGCCGAGGGCAAGGGCCCGGTGATCGCGGTGGATGCGCTGCCCGAGAAGCTCGAGCTCGCCCGTGAGCTCGGCGCCGACGAGGTGTTCACCCCCGCCGAGGTCGCCGAGCAGGGGATCCGCGCCTCGCACGCGCTGGAGTGCGCCGGCCACCCGAAGGCGTTCGAGACGGCGTTCGAGGCGACGAGGCCCGGCGGCCGCACCGTCACGGTCGGCCTGCCCAACCCGCAGGCGCGCAGCGAGATCTCGCCGCAGACGATCACCGGCGAGGCCCGCACGATCATCGGCAGCTACCTGGGGTCCGCGATCCCCGCACGCGACATCCCGCGCTTCGCCGACTGGTGGCGCGAGGGGCGCCTGCCGGTGGAGAAGCTCATCAGCCGCACGATCCGGATCGACGAGATCAACGACGCCATGGACGAGCTCGCCGACGGCCGCGCGGTGCGCCAGGTCATCCGCTTCGACTGACGCCGGTTTCCCCACTTCACACCCATCCCGGTCGCAGCGATGCGGCCCCGACCCGAGGACAGCGAATGTCTCGCACCTATCAGAAACCATGGAAGGCCGGCCCGTTCGAGATCCGGCTTCCATTCGCCCACTACCGCTTCGAGTGGCGCGACTACACGCAGGGCCTCGTCATGTGCGCGGTCGACCTCAGCGCGATCCCGCTCATGCAGGAGCTGCTGGGCATGCCGTTCGAGGCGGCGCTGGCCATCGTCGTGCTCAACGGCCTGCTCTACCTGCTCCACCACATGCTCGGCGACCCGGTGATCCCGGGCTGGATCACGCCCGCCATCCCGCTGCTGTCGCTGTACCTCAACGAGTTCCCCGTCGAGCAGCGCGTGCATGCCCTCATCGCATTCCAGCTCGTGCTGGGCCTGTTCTCGATCCTCATGGGGGCGACGGGGCTCGCGTCGAAGGTCGTGCGGATCATCCCCAACGCGCTGCGCAGCGGCATCGTGCTCGGCGCCGGGTTCGCGGCCGTGCAGGGCGTGTTCGCCGCCGGCGGCCGCTTCGACACCTTCCCGTGGACGATCACGATCGCCGTCGGCATCGCCTTCCTCCTCATGTACTCGAACGCGTTCAAGCGGCTGCAGGCGCGCTACGGCTGGGCCGACTTCCTCGGCAGCCTCGGCATCCTGCCCGCGGTGCTCGTCGCCGTCGTCGTGGCGCCGCTGTTCGGCGAGGCGCCGTGGCCGACGATCGAGTGGGGCATCTCGACGCCCGACTTCGTGACGATGTTCACGCAGTACACAGTGTTCGGCGTGGGCCTGCCGCCGCTGATGATGTTCATCACGGCGATCCCGACGGTGCTCGCGGCGTACATCGTGGTGTTCGGCGACGTGATCCAGGCCAAGGCCGTGCTCAGCGAGGCCGACGCCTTCCGCCCGGACGAGAAGGTCGTCTACAACCCGAACCGCGCGCACCTCATCTTCGGCGCCCGCAACACGCTGATGAGCATCTTCGGCCCCGACAACGCGATGTGCGGCCCGCTCTGGGCGGCGATGCACGTCACCACCACGGAGCGCTACAAGAAGGGCCCGAAGTACATGCAGTCGATCTACGGCGGGGCCGGCTGGTTCCGCTGGGGGACGAACACGGGCCTGTTCCTGCTGCCGATCGTGTCGCTGCTCGAGCCGATCCTCGGGGTGGCGCTCGCGCTCACGCTGCTCATCCAGGGCTTCGTCTCGATCCGCGTCGGCATCATGGAGTCGGCGAGCAAGGTCGACCTCGGCGTGGCGGGCGTGATCGGCGCGATCCTCGCGGTGAAGGGCGCCGCCTGGGGCTTCGCGGCCGGCATCATCCTGTGCGCGCTCATCTACACGGTCGACTTCTTCAAGAACGAGTCGGACGGCATCTTCTCGGAGCAGCCGGCGACGGAGGAGGCCAAGCGGGACTGACCGACCGTCGCCGCTGAGGCACACCCGCGCGAGGGGGCACCGATCGGTGCCCCCTCGCTGCGTGTCGCGTCGGGAGCCTGCTCAGCGGCGCCCCGCCTTGCGGCGGAACAGCCACGCGCCCCACACGGCGGCGACCGCGAGGATCCCGGCGCACCACAGCACCGCCCACAGCGGATGCAGGCCCACCTCGGTGCCGAGCAGGAACCCGCGGATCGACTCGATCACCGGGGTGACCGGCGACCACTCGGCGATGGCCTGCAGCCAGCCGGGCATGGTGTCCATCGGCACGAAGGCGCTGGAGATGTACGGCAGGAAGAGCAGGATGAACCCGTACCCGCTCGCCGCCTCGGCCGAGCCGGCTGCCAGGCCGATCGAGGCGAACAGGTACGTGATCGCGAGAATCCACAGCGCCACGATCCCCACCGCGGCGGCCCAGCCCCCGAGCCCCGCGTCGGGTCGGAAGCCGATGAGCAGCGCCACGCCGATCACCACCCCCGTGGCGAGCAGATTCCGAGCGAGGCTCGCGACCACGTGCCCGGTGAGCACCGCGCCTGCGCGCAGCGGCATGGTGCGGAACCGGTCGATGATCCCGAGCTTCATGTCGTTCGCCACGAAGGTCGCGGTCGTCGCGGCGCCGAAGCCGGCGCAGGTGAGGATCGTGCCCGGCACGATGTAGTTCACGTAGTCGCCGGTCGGATCGATCGCGCCGCCGAAGACGTACGTGAACATGAACATGAGCATCACGGGCAGGATGATCGACATGAGCAGCGACTCGGTGTCGCGCACGGAGTGCAGCACGCTCCGGCCGATGAAGATGCGCTCGGCGGCGAGGCCGTGCAGGCGCGGGCGGGCGAGGTCGACCGTGGTCATCGTGCGTACTCCTTCTCCGGGGTCATCCGGTCGTCGGTGAGGGTGAGGAAGACGTCGTCGAGCGTGGGCCGGCGCAGCGAGACGACGCCGACGGCACCCGAGGCGTCGAGCTCGTCGATCGCGCGCCGCAAGCCGGCGATCGATCCGTCGGTGGACAGCTCCCGCAGCAGCTCGCCGGCCTCGTCGCGCAGCTCGACGGTCTCGCCGCCGACGCGGGCCTTCAGCTCGTCGGCGGTGCCGAGTGCGACGACCTACGTCAGCGCGAAGGACGACCTGCTGCTGCTCATGCAGGACGAGGCCACGGGCCTGCCGAGCGAGGCCTACCGGGACGCGGAGGGCTGGCGCGCGAAGTTCGGCGTGCTGTTCCGCGAGCAGGTCGGCATCTACATGCGCCACCCCTGGCTGCTCTCGCTGCCGATCACCGGCTCGCCGGTCACGCCGAACAGTTCGGAGTGGATCGAGGCGGGGCTGACGTCGCTGGAGGGCACGCCGCTGAACGAGCAGGAGCGGATGGCGGCCGTCCTGGCGATCACCGGCCAATCCAGATGGAACGGCATGGTCGTCGCGGGCTACGCGGCGACCTCGCACCGCACGGGTGCCTCACCCGACGAGGTCGCGCGGATGGAGCAGGCGCTCTACGACGCCGTGATCACGCCCGAGGCCTTCCCGCAGCTGCGCGCCGTGGTCGACGCCGGGGTGTTCGTGGCGGACTACGACCCGTTCCAGTGGGGCTTCGAGCGCACGCTCGACGGCATCGAGGCGTACATCGCCGGTCTCGAGCGCGGCGAGCCGCACCGGCTCAGCACGGAGTGGATCGCGCCGGACGACCTCGACGTCGCCGACGACAAGCGCTACAAGCTCGCGGCGAAGGCTGCGGCCGATGCGCAGAAGGCGCTGCTGCAGGCGGAGAAGGCAGTGCGCCAGGCGCGCAAGGCGCAGCAGCAGGCGCTGCGGGAGGCACGCGAGCGGATGGCGCGGTAGCGCGGGCGGATGCGGCATGCCGCATGCGGCATCCGCGGCGCCGGTGCGCGGGGGATCGCGCGAGATCACAGCAGTCACGCCGGTTTACACGCGTCACCTTCTGCCCCTAGAGTGATGGGATCCGCGTGATGGGACCGGATCCGGGGGAGGATATCGAGACATGGCTGAGCTGCCGGATGTGCGCTTTCTCACCGTCGCCGAGGTCGCGGAGATCATGCGCGTGTCCAAGATGACGGTCTATCGCCTCGTGCACGCGGGTGAACTGCCCGCGGTGCGCTTCGGTCGCAGCTACCGTGTGCCCGAGTCTGCCGTGACGGCCGCTCTGCAGCAGCCGCTTCCCACCGAGCGCCCCGCCGCCGACGCCGGCTGAGCATCCGCTTCGGGGCCAGCGCGACGCATGCGGTAGGATGCTCTGAGGCACTTTTTCTGCCGTGCCCGTTCCCGGACGTCGGCACCTTCGTGCCGGGCGTCCAACCCCTAGACATAGTGAGGTTTCCGTGGGTTCTGTCATCAAGAAGCGCCGCAAGCGCATGGCGAAGAAGAAGCACCGCAAGCTGCTTCGCAAGACTCGCCACCAGCGCCGCAACAAGAAGTAAGTTCTGCGGCAGGTCCACAAGCGCCGGCTCCGTCCTCGACGGACCGGCGTTTCTGGTTTCCGCGGCCGCCGCGGCCCCGGGCCTGCGAGAATGGGCGCATGAAGGAGATCTCGGTCCAGGACCTGCATGCGGCCGCCGGCAACAAGCCGCTCATCGACGTGCGGGAGGTGGACGAGTACGCCGCGGGCCACGTGCCCGGCGCCGTGAACATCCCGCTGTCCGAGCTGGGGGAGCGCTTGCATGAGCTGCCCGCCGAGCCGTTCGACATCATCTGCGAGCGCGGAGGCCGCTCCGGCCGGGCGTGCGAGGCGCTCGAGCCGCGCGGCTACGACGTGACGAACATCGCCGGCGGTACGAGCGCGTGGCGCGAGGCCGGGTACGAGATCGAGCAGTGACCGACCTCACCATCATCTCCAAGCCCGACTGTCACCTCTGCGACGTCGCGCGCGAGGTCGTTGAGCAGACCCTCGCGCAGCTGCCCGATGAGGTCGCCGATCGCGTCGAGGTGACGGAGCGCTCGATCCTGGATGACGCCGAGCTGCACGCCCAGTGGTGGGAGAAGATCCCCGTCGTCCTCATCGACGGCAAGCTGCACGGCCACTGGCGCGTCTCCCCGGACCGCCTGCGCGCCGCGCTCGAGACCGCAGTCGAGGAGACCGCATGATCCGCCACCTCGTCATGTTTACCGTCAACGGGCAGACCCAGGACGAGAAGAACCAGCAGATCCTGAAGGCGGCCACGATGCTCGAGGGACTCGTCGGCGTCGTGCCCGGCCTGCGTGTCATGAACGTCTACGCGAACGCCCTCGACATCGAGGGCAACTGGGACTTCGTGCTCGCCGCGGACTTCGACGACGACGAGGCGCTCAACGGCTACATCTCGCATCCGGCGCACGTCGAGGTGGTCGACTACATCCGCACCATCGCGGTCGACCGCGCCGCCATCGACATCGACCTCTGAGCGAGGGCGCGGGGGTCGCTTCATCGTCGTTCGCTGACGCTCACTGACGTTCAGCAACCGGTCGGTGCGGGCCCGCCATCGGTCGCGAAACGAAAGCGGCGCAGCCGCGGCGATGAAGCGACCACCGCACGCCGCCGGGAGGCTCAGGCCTCCGTGGGCTTGGCGTCGACGCCGGCCTCCTTGCGCTGCTCCGGGGTGATGGGGGCCGGTGCCTCCGTGAGCGGGTCGAAGCCGCCGCCCGACTTCGGGAACGCGATGACCTCTCGGATCGACTCGGTCTTCGTCAGGTGCTGCAGGATCCGGTCCATGCCCAGCGCGATGCCGCCGTGCGGCGGCGCGCCGAACTTGAAGGCGTCGAGCAGGAAGCCGAACTTCTCCTGCGCCTGCTCGTGGGTGATGCCCATCACCTGGAAGACGCGCTCCTGGATGTCGGCGCGGTGGATGCGGATGGATCCGCCGCCCAGTTCCGTGCCGTTGCAGACGATGTCGTACGCGTAGGCGAGGGCCGATCCGGGATCGGTGTCGAACGTGTCCTCGAACTCGGGCTTCGGGCCGGTGAAGGCGTGGTGCACGGCGGTCCATTCGCCCGCGCCGACCGCGACATCGCCCGAGGCGACCGCATCGCCGGCGGGCTCGAACATCGGCGCGTCGACGACCCACGTGAACGCGAACGTGTCGGGGTCGAGCAGGTCCAGCCGGCGCCCGATCTCGACGCGCGCGGCGCCGAGGAGGGCGCGAGAGTCCTTCGTCGATCCGGCCGCGAAGAATGCGCAGTCGCCGGGCTTTGCCCCCACGAGCTCCATGAGCCCCTCGCGCTCGGACTCCGAGAGATTCTTCGCGACGGGGCCGCCCAGGGTGCCGTCCTCGTTGAAGAGCACGTATGCCAGACCGCGGGCGCCGCGCTGCTTCGCCCACTCCTGCCAGGCGTCGAGCGTCTTGCGGGGCTGGCTCGCGCCGCCCGGCATCACGACGGCGCCGACGTACTCCGCCTGGAACACCCGGAACGGGGTGTCCTTGAAGTAGTCCGTGGCCTCCACGAGCTCGAGGCCGAAGCGCAGGTCGGGCTTGTCGGAGCCGTACTTCGCCATCGCGTCGGCGTAGGTCATCCGCGGCAGCGGGGTCTGCACCTCGACGCCGATCGTGGCCCACATCGCCTTGATGACGGCCTCGGTGAGCTCGATGACGTCCTCCTGGTCGACGAAGCTCATCTCGATGTCGAGCTGTGTGAACTCCGGCTGGCGGTCGGCGCGGAAGTCCTCGTCGCGGTAGCAGCGCGCGATCTGGAAGTACTTCTCGACGCCGCCGACCATGAGCAGCTGCTTGAACAGCTGCGGCGACTGCGGCAGGGCGTACCAGCTGCCGGGGTGCAGGCGCGCGGGCACGAGGAAGTCGCGGGCGCCCTCGGGCGTCGAGCGGGTGAGCGTGGGGGTCTCGACCTCCACGAACTCGCGCTCGTGCAGCACGTCGCGGATGGCCTTGTACACCTGCGAGCGCAGGCGGATCGCGTGCGCCGGGCCCTGGCGGCGCAGGTCGAGGTAGCGGTGGCGCAGGCGCACCTCCTCGCCGATCGGGTCGGTCTCGGCAAGTCCCGACGAGACCGGGAACGGCAGGGGAGCGGACTCGTTGAGCACCACCACGTCGGCCGCGATGAGCTCGACCTCGCCCGTGGGGAGGTTGGCGTTCTCGTTGCCCGCCGGGCGCTTCGACACCTCGCCGGTCACCTGCAGCACGAACTCGCTGCGCAGCGGGTGCGCCACCTCCTCGTCGCGGATGACGACCTGGGCGATGCCCGAGGCGTCGCGCAGGTCGATGAAGGCGACACCGCCGTGATCGCGCCGGCGATCCACCCACCCGGTGAGGGTGACGGTCTGGCCGATGTGCTCGGCTCGCAGGGAGCCGGCGGTGTGGGTGCGCAGCACGGAGGTTCCTCCTGGGTTCTTGCGGGACGCGTCAAGTCTAGGCGGGCGGGCGCGGGCCCGAGCGTGACGACCGGCATCGGCGCCCCCGCGCACGCGCCGGAGTCGTGCCGGCATGGAGGAGGCCCCCGCCGGAAGCGGGGGTTGATCCCAGGGGAACGCGAGGCGGGCGCCGGTAGTGTCGTGCTCTGAAGTCCGGCACCCGAAGGGAAGCGATGTCCGCCACCGCACTCGATCGACGATCGGGGATCCTGCAGAGCCCGCTCAACGTCCTCCGCGGCTTCCTCATCGGCATGGCCGAGCTGGTGCCGGGCGTCTCGGGCGGCACGGTCGCGCTCGTGACGGGCGTCTACGAGCGCGCGCTGAACTCGGCGACGGCGCTCGGCGGCGCCTTCGTGGCGCTCGCCAAGGGGCCGGATCGGCGAGCCGGCTTCCGGCGCCGCATCGGCGATGTGGACTGGTGGCTCATCCTGTCCGCCCTCGTCGGCATGGCGGCGGCGGTGCTGTTCGCCGCCGGTGCGGTGGAGGCGCTCGTCTCCGCGAACCCCGAGAACGCGCGCGGACTGTTCTTCGGCCTCGTCGCCGCGAGCCTCGTCGTGCCGCTGCGGATGCTGCCGGCGCGGACGGAACGCGGGGCGGGGCGGATCGCGGACGTCGCGGCGGTCGTCGTCGCGGCGGTCGTCGCCTTCGTGCTGGTCGGCTTCGCGTCGAACACGACGCTCGAGGACCCGCAGCTCTGGTTCGTCTTCGTCGCGGCGGCCGTGGCGGTGTGCGCGCTCGTGATCCCGGGCGTCTCCGGGTCGTTCTTCCTGCTCGCGATCGGCCTGTACTCGCCCACGCTGCAGGCGGTGGACCAGCGCGATCTCGGCTACATCGCCGTCTTCGGGCTGGGCGCGATCGTGGGGCTCCTCACCATCGTGAAGGGCATCTCGGTGCTGCTCACCCGCGCCCGCCGCGTGACGCTGCTGGTGATGTTCGGGCTCATGCTGGGGTCGCTGCGCGCGCTGTGGCCCTGGCAGGGCGGCGCCGGCGGCGACGAGGGGCACGGCGTGCTGCTGGCGCCGACCGACCCGCTCGCGCCGGTGCTCCTGGCGGTCGCCGGCGCCGCGGCCGTGCTGGCGCTCGTCGCGCTGGAGGCGCGCGCCACCCGTCGCGCCGCGCGCTGAGCGGCCACCCCCACGCCCCTTTCGGGGGACACCCCCAGGGGCGAGCGGGGTGCCGGTCGGTAGGGTCGACGGGCGGACCCGCGACGAAAGGCCCTGCATGCGCGCACTCCAGACGACGACCTCCTCGGGATCCGAGGGGTGGCTGTCGGGACTGGTCGACTGGCTCGTCGGCCTCATGGATGTCATCGGCCCGGCCGGCGCCGGCATCGCGATCGCCGCGGAGAACCTCTTCCCGCCCATCCCGAGCGAGGCGATCCTGCCGCTGGCGGGCCTGGCCGCGCAGCGCGGGTCCTTCCCGCTGTGGGAGGCGATCGTCTGGACGACGGCCGGCTCGCTCGTCGGCGCCCTGCTGCTCTACGGGATCGGCGCGCTCGTCGGGGTGGGGCGCCTCGTGTGGGTCGCCGAGCGGGTGCCGCTGCTGCACGCCGAGGACGTGCACCGCACCGTCGCGTGGTTCGAGAGGCACGGCCCCGTCGCGGTGTTCTTCGGGCGGTTCGTGCCGATCTTCCGCAGCCTCATCTCGATCCCGGCGGGCGTCGTGCGCATGCCGATCTGGAAGTTCCTGCTCTACACGGGCGCGGGAAGCCTGATCTGGAACACGATCTTCGTGCTCGTCGGCTGGTACCTGGGCGAGTCGTGGCACATCGTCGAGCAGTACATGGACATCGCGCAGAACGTCGTGGTGGTCGTCGTGATCGTGGCGGTCGCCCTGTTCGTGTGGCTGCGCGTGCGCCAGCTGCTGCGCGCGCGGCGCGACGGATCGGAGAACGGCCCCTCCGCCGAGTGACCGCGGGGGATATCCCCCCGCCGGATCGGGCGGAGCGCCCCGCTGTGCGGCGGTCGCCGGAACCCTAGCGTGGAACCATGATCTCGACCACCACGCCATCCGGCGACACCGGAGCCCCCGCGGCGCCGGCCGTCCCCCCGGCGCCCGCGCCGGTCACCGGCGCGGTGCGCACGACCCCCGCGCCGCGCTCGATCGTCTCGCCCCTGGCGATCCTCGGCGCCATCGCCCACCTCGCGTTCATCGGCTTCTGGGGCGCCGCCGTCTTCACCGTGCTCGGCATCCTCTTCGCCGTGGGCTTCGGGTTGCTCGTCTTCGTCGTGGGCGCGATCCTGCTGCTCGGCTTCGTCTACGGCCTCTACGCCGCGGCGTTCCTCGAGACCGCCAGAGTCGAGGGCCTGTACGGCTTCGGGCTGCCGATGCTCAAGGCGCGCCGCTCGCCCAAGCGCGGCTTCGGCGGGTTCCTGCACACCATCTGGCTGCAGTTCATCGACGGCGGCATGTGGCGCGCGATCGCCCACCTCGTCGTCGCGTCGATCCTCGGCTGGATCGCGGGGGCCGCCTTCGGGCTCCTCGTCGCCGCGGCCACGGGCGCCTTCGCGCCGCTGTACGTGACCCACGGGGCCGTGGAGATCGAGCGCTGGAGCATTGACGTCGCGTGGACGCCCCTCGCCGGCATCCTGCTCTCCCTGCTGGCGCTCGCGGTGCTCGTGGGCCTGGCCCTGCTGCACGGCGTGCTCTCGCGCGTGCTGATCGCCCCCATCCGCGAGGCCCAGCTCACGGCCCAGGCGCGCGACGCCGCCACACAGCGGCAGGGCGCGATCCGCGCCGGCGAGCTCGAGCGCACCCGCATCGAGCGCGATCTGCACGACGGCGTCCAGCCGCGGCTCGTCTCGGTGGGCATGACGCTCGGCATGGCGCAGAACAAGATCGACACCGATCCGGAGGCCGCCAAGCAGCTCATCTCCGAGGCGCACACCTCCACGAAGGCGGCCATCACAGAGCTGCGCCAGCTCGCCCGCGGCATCCACGCCTCGGTGCTCGACGACCGCGGCCTCGACGCGGCGCTGTCGGCCCTCGCCTCGCGCTCGCACATCCCGGTGCACCTCGACGTGCGCATGGACGTGCGGGCCGGGCGCGACGCCGAGGCGGCCGTGTACTTCGCGATCGCCGAGAGCCTCACGAACGCGGCCAAGCACTCCCGGGCCACCGAGGCGCGCGTCGTCGTGCGCTCCCGCCCCGAGCAGGGCGTGCTGTGGGCCCGCGTCGAGGACGACGGGATCGGCGGCGCCCGCGTCATCCCCGGCGGCGGCCTCGACGGCATCAGCAACCGGGTCACCGCACTCGGCGGCACGGCGCGGCTCGACAGCCCGCAGGGCGGCCCCACGTCACTGGAGGTGAGCGTGCCATGCGCATCCTGATCGTCGAGGACTCCGTCCTGCTGCGGGAGGGGCTCGTGCGTCTGCTCGAGGACTCCGGCCACGAGGTGGTCGCCGCCCTCACCGACGCCCGCGACGTCGTGGACGAGGTCGACCGCACCGAGCCGGAGCTGTGCATCCTGGACGTGCGGCTGCCGCCCACGTTCACGGACGAGGGCATCCGCGCCGCGCTCGAGCTGCGCCGACGCGACCCCAGGCTGGCCGTGCTCGTCTTCTCGCAGTACGTCGAGGAGCGCTACGCCAGCGACCTCATCGCCCAGCCCGGCGGCGCCGTCGGCTACCTGCTGAAGGACCGCGTCACCGACGTGGCCGACTTCCTCGAGTCGCTCGACCGGATCGCCGAGGGGGCGACGGTGCTCGACCCCGAGGTCGTCGCACAGCTGCTCACGCGGCGGGCGCGCGACGAGAAGATGCAGCGCCTCACCGAGCGCGAGCGCCAGGTGCTCTCGCTCATCGCCGAGGGCCGCAACAACGCCGCCATCTCGCGCCTGCTGTTCATCAGCGCCGGCGCCGTCGAGAAGCACATCACCTCGATCTTCCAGAAGCTCGACCTCGACCAGGACGAGCAGGGCAACCGCCGCGTGCTGGCGGTGCTCGCCCACATCGAAGCGAACGGAGCGACCGGCCCCGTGGGGCCCGCGCCCGAGCGCGGACGGACAGGAACGGAACGATGACCACGCAGCTGACCCCTCCCCCCGTGACGCCGGAGAACCCGGCGCCGCAGAGCGAATCCACCCGCACCGGCACGCGCGCGCTCGCGATCACGGTCGCGGCGCTCGGTGCGCTGGGCCTCATCCTCTCGGCCGTGTTCACGTCCATCTCCACGGTGCGGCAGGCCACCCGCCCCGATCCCGTGTCGCAGTCGATCGGCAGCGTCGCGGGGGTCACCGGGATCGACATCGACATGTCGCGCGGTGACCTGCGGGTCACCTTCGGCGAGGGCGACGAGGTCTCGCTCGAGTCGACGTCGACCTCCGGATCGGACTGGCGCCTCGAGCGCGAGGGCGACCGGATCGTCGTGGCCGACTCCGCGCCGTTCGACTGGAACATCGGCTGGAGCTGGGACTGGATCGGCGACGAGAACGCCGCCACGCTGACCCTGCCCGCCAGCCTCGAGGGCGTCGACCTCGACGTGGAGCTCGGCGCCGGTCAGGTGCTCGCCGACGGCGTGTTCGGCGAGGTCGGCCTCGACATCAGCGCCGGCCTGGCCGAGATCGAGGGCACGGCCGACGCGCTCGACGTGACCATCGGCGCCGGTCAGGCCATCGTCGAGCTGGCGGACGTGCGCGACGTGACGTTCGACCTCGCGGCCGGTCACGCCCGCGCCACGCTCACGGGCGAGGCGCCCGATCGCGTCGGCATCGAGGTGAGCGCCGGAGCCCTGGACCTCACGCTGCCCGACGCGCCCTACGCCGTCTCGACGGACGAGGAGGCCGGGCAGGTGGAGACGAACAACCTCGAGCGGTCGTTCGACGCGCCGCGCACGGTGGAGGTGCAGGTCTCGGCCGGCCACGTCGACCTCCGCGCGGGCTGACCCGCGTCGGCTACAGAACGAAGAGGAAGCGACCACGGCAACTCGAGGACGGGTTGCCGTGATCGCTTCATCTCCGCGGCTGTCGCGCAGATCGCAAGAGCACGGCCAGCACCCGCCAGCCGACGAGGAACAGCAGCAGCGTCACGGCCGTGACGATCACGAAGGGCAGCGCGGTGCCGCCGCCGGTGAGGGCGCGCAGGATCATCCCGCCGGCGACCGTCACCGCCCACACCGGCAGTCCGCCGCGCAGGGGCTTCGCCGGCGCCCGCCACGCGAGCGTGGCGATCCAGCCGATCGCGAGCGCGGCGAGGAACGGCCACACCGCCGCGGCGAACGTCGGCAGCGTCAGGACGCCGTGGTGCTGCTCCACGCCGATCCAGGCGAAGATGACGACGAGGATCACGTCGGCGAGGAACGCGGCGGGCCACGGGAAGCGCATCTCTCGAGCGTACGGGCCCCGACCCGCTCCCGTCGCGGTACCGTCGGGGTCATGGCGTACGACGACGTGGTGAAGGTGCTGGGCGAGACGCAGGTCGTCGCGATCGTGACGACCCGCCGGGCGGGGGAGCCCGCCGCGACGGCGATCTGGTCGATGGTCGTGGACGGGGTGCCCTACGTGCGCTCCGCGTACGGCGAGCGGTCGTGGTGGTACAAGCACGTGGTGGCCGGTCGGCCCGTCGCCTTCGTCCTGGGCGACGGATCGGTCGCCGAGACCGACCGCGACGCCGCGCTCGCGCTGCCGCGCGAGGCGGTCACGCTCACGCGCGTGCCGGCGGACGATCCGGTGCAGGCGGCGATCACGGCCGAGGTGGAGCGCAAGTACGCCGCGTCGCCCCGCTCGTCGATCGACGCGACGATCGCCCCCGAGGCCGTCGCGTGCACGTTCCGGGTCGATCCGGCCTGAACGACGGCTCCTAGACTGGGAGCGTGACGGCAGCGCGCATCCACCTCGTGCGCCACGGCGAGGTGCACAACCCGCGGCGCGTGCTCTACGAGCGCATCGCGGGGTACCGGCTCAGCGAGGCCGGGCGCCTCATGGCGCGCGTGGCCGCCGAGCACGTGCAGTCGCTCGGGCGCCCCGTGTCGGCGCTCGTGTGCTCGCCGCTGGAGCGCACGCGCGAATCGGCCGAGCCGTTCGCCGAGATCTTCGGCCTCGTGGCGCAGCCGGACGAGCGGGTCGTCGAGCCGTGGAACGCGTTCGCCGGCAAGGTGATGCGCCGCGCCGTGCTGCGGCCCTGGAACTGGCACCACCTCATGCGCCCGTCGGTGCCGAGCTGGGGCGAGCCCTATGCCCTCATCGCCGCGCGGATGCGCGAGGCGATGGACGAGCTGTGGCACGAGCACGACGACGACGTCGTGGTGGTCTCGCACCAGGCCCCCATCTGGATCGCGCACCTGTCGGTGGCGGGGCTGCCGCTGCGGCACGATCCCCGCACCCGCCGGTGCGCGCTGTCGAGCGTGACGTCGTTCGAGCGCGTGGGCGACGTGTGGCGCGAGGTCGACTACGCCGAGCCGGCCACCCACGAGCGCTCGATCGACGTCGGCGCCGTGTAGACCCGACGACGACTGCGCGCTATCGGGCTTCACACAGGCCGCGCGGAGGGCGAAGCGTAGGATGGTCGCGTGACTCGCCCCCGCCGGATCGCCGCTGCCGGAGCCGCCCTGCTGGCGCTCGCGACGCTCGCGGCGTGCGCGCCCGATCCGGTCACCGAGGACTACCTGAACGGCGAGAACAAGGGCTTCATCTCGAGCGACTTCCGCGTCGATCCGATCGCGCCGGAGGAGCGCGGCGAGCCCGTCGAGTGGGCGGGCGTCACGGAGGACGGCGAGGAGCTCTCGAGCGACGACGTGGCCGGCGACGTCGTCGTCGTCAACTTCTGGTACGCCGCGTGCGGCCCCTGCATCGTCGAGGCCCCCGACCTCGAGGCGGTGTGGCAGGAGTACCAGGACGAGGGCGTGTCGTTCGTGGGCGTCAACACGTACGACCAGGCCGGCACCGCGCGCTCCTTCGCGCGCGACAACGGCGTGACCTACCCCAGCATCATCGACGTCAACACGGGCGACGTGAAGCTCGCCTTCGCGGCGGCCACGACCATCCAGGCCACGCCGACCACGCTCGTGCTCGACCGCGAGGGCCGCGTCGCGGCGCGCATCATCGGCCAGCTGGAGAGCCCGTCGATCCTGTCGACCCTCGTCGGCGAGACGCTGGCGGAATCGTGACCGCGCGGTCCGGATCGGGCCGCGCGTGAACGCCGGCTCCCTCGTCTTCGACGGCGCCCTGTGGGCGGCGCTGCCGATCGCCCTGCTCGCCGGCCTCATCTCGTTCCTCTCGCCGTGCGTGCTGCCCCTCGTGCCCGGCTACCTCGGCTTCGTCGCCGGCGCCGTCTCGCCGCAGACGCCGGCCGAGCGCGCCCCGCGCGGCCGGATGGTCGGCGGCGTGCTGCTGTTCATCGCCGGCTTCACCCTCGTGTTCGTCACGGTCATCGTGCTCGGCGGCCTCGCGGGCGGCGCCATGCAGCGCTTCAGCCTGCAGTGGGGCGACCTCATCACCCGCATCCTCGGCGTCGTCATCATCGCGATGGGGCTGGTGTTCATCGGGATGTTCGGCGTCGCGCAGCGGATCGTCCGCCCGCAGGTGCGCGGCGGCCTCGGCCTCGTCGGGGCGCCGCTGCTGGGCATCGCGCTCGGCCTCGGCTGGGCGCCGTGCATCGGCCCGACGCTGTCGGCCATCATGTCGATCGCCTGGACCACGGGCGACGCCGGTCGCGCGGCGCTGCTCGGCGTGACGTACTCGCTGGGTCTCGGCATCCCGTTCCTGCTCGTCGCCCTCGGCTTCGGCTGGGCGACGCGCTCGCTCGCCTTCCTGCGCCGCCACATCCGCGTCGTCAACATCGTCGGCGGCGTGCTGCTGGTGATCCTCGGCCTGCTGATGGTCACGGGCGTGTGGACCATGATCATGTCTCGACTGCAGGGGGTGCTGACGAGTGTCCCGCTCCCGCTCTGAGGCGCAGGCCGATCCGCTCCGTCCGTCCGACCACGTGGACGGCGACGAGTCGGTGAACCAGCCGGCGCTCGGCCCGGTCGGCTGGCTGCGCTGGGCCTGGCGGCAGCTCACGAGCATGCGCACCGCGCTCGTGCTGCTGCTGCTGCTGGCGATCGCCGCCGTGCCGGGATCGATCTTCCCGCAGCGCATGGCCGACCCCAACGGCGTCGTGCAGTGGGAGGCCGAGAACCCCGATCTGTTCCCGGTGCTCGACGCGATCCAGCTGTTCGACGTGTACCAGTCGCCCTGGTTCTCGGCCATCTACCTGCTGCTGTTCGTCTCGCTGATCGGCTGCATCCTGCCGCGCACCAAGCACCACGCCAAAGCGCTGCGCTCGCGCCCGCCGCGCACCCCGGCGCGCCTGGGCCGGCTCGCGGATCACCGCGCCGAGACGCTCGAGGGTGCCGACGCCGCCGCGGCGGTCGCCCTCGCCGAGCGACAGCTGAGGGCGGCCGGCTACCGCGTGGAGCGCTACGACGACGAGCGCCGCGGCACGCGATCCGTCTCCGCCGAGCGCGGCTACCTGCGCGAGACGGGCAACCTGCTCTTCCACGCCGCGCTCGTGGGCGTGCTCGTGACCGTCGGCGTGGGCGGCGGCTTCGCCTACACGGGCCAGCGCGTGGTGGTGGAGGGGACGACGTTCGTCAACTCGCTGCTGGACTACTCGTCCATGAACCGCGGCCGCTGGGTCTCGGACGACGCGCTCACCCCGTACGCCATGACGCTCGAGTCGTTCGACGTGACCTACCAGCCGCCCGGCACGAACGGCGCCGGCCAGGCGGGCGACTTCTCCGCGAACGTCTCGGTGCGCTACCCGGGCGGGGGCGAGGCGACCGAGGGATCCGTGCGCGTGAACGACCCGCTCGAGGTGGGCGGCGACAGCATCTACCTGCTGGGCAACGGCTACGCCCCGACGATCCGGATCACGAACGCCGACGGCGAGGTCGTCTTCCACGACTCGGTCGCGTTCCTGCCCCAGGACAACAACCTCACCTCGCAGGGCGTGGTGAAGGTGGCCGACGGGATGCCCGAGCAGCTCGGCATGGTCGGCTTCTTCTATCCGACCGTCGGCGAGCTGACGACGGGGGCGCTCACCTCGATCTACGGCGACCTGCTCAACCCCGTGCTCACGCTCGACGTGTACGCGGGCGACCTGGGCATCGACGACGGCACGCCGCGCAACGTGTACACCCTCGACCCCACGGGCATGGATCGCCTGACGGGCGGCGACACGGGCGTGGAGTCGATCGAGCTCGCGCCGGGGGAGTCGCAGGAGCTGCCGAACGGCTGGGGCACGATCGAGTTCGTCGACGAGACGCCCGAGGGCTTCGACCCGGCCCTGGGCATGACGGAGTCCGTCAAGCGCTTCGCGTCGCTGCAGATCCACCACGACGCGTCCGCGGCGTGGGTGCTCGTCTTCGCGGTGCTCGCCGTGCTGGGTCTGCTGACGGCGCTGTTCGTGCCGCGCCGGCGCGTGTGGGTGAAGGCCACGGAGGACGGCGACGCCGTGCGCATCGAGTACGCGGGTCTCGCCCGCGGCGAGGATCCCGGCCTCGGCGCCGCCGTCGACCAGCTCGCCGAGAAGCACCTCGCCGCCCTGCGCGACTGACGCGGCTTGCGCTGGTCGCTTCATCTCCGGCGCTGGCGCGCCTTCGTTCAGCAACCGATGAGTTCAGCCACAGCAAGCCACTCGCGATCAGACGGCAAGCCCGCTCCCAGATGCCCGAACGTAGGATGAGCGCATGCCCGACATCGCCCAGCTCGACACCTACTCCGTCATCCTGATCTGGACCGCGATCGCGATCTACGCCCTCGCCTTCATCGCCTACGCGGTGGACCTCGCGAAGCGCTCGCAGCAGTCGATCGAGGTGAAGGACGCCGAGCGCCGCCTCGTGACGGCCGGGGCCGCGACGTCCTCCGGTGGATCGACGGCCGCGCTCGCCGAGGACGAGCCGTCGGACGCCCCCGCAGGCGGCGCCAAGCGGGCCGTGTTCGGGCGCATCGGCACCGTGCTCACCGTGCTGGGCTTCGTCTTCCACCTGGGCGGCACCGTGCTGCGCGGCGTGGCCGCCGGGCGCGTGCCGTGGTCGAACATGTGGGAGTTCGCCATGACGGGCACGCTCCTCATCACGGCCGTGTACCTGGGCGTGCTGATCTTCCGCGACCTGCGCTTCCTCGGCACGTTCATGACGGGGCTCGTCACGGTGCTGCTGGGCGCCTCCTCGACGTTCTATGTCGAGATCGTGCCGCTGATGGATCCGCTCAAGTCGATCTGGCTCGTCATCCACGTCTTCGTCGCCTCGCTCGCGACCGCGTTCCTCGCGCTCGCCTTCGCGCTCAGCGTGCTGCAGCTGCTGCAGGCGCGCCGCGAGCGCAAGGCGCTCGAGTCGCCCGGGGCGGCGGGCCGGCGCTCGATGCTCCGCACGATCCCCTCCGCCGAGGCGCTCGAGGGGCTGGCGTACCGCTTCGCGATCGTCGGCTTCATCTTCTGGACCTTCACGCTCATCGCGGGCGCCATCTGGGCGCAGGACGCCTGGGGCCGCTACTGGGGCTTCGACGTGAAGGAGGTCTGGACCTTCATCATCTGGGTGCTCTACGCCGGCTACATCCACGCCCGCGCGACGCGCGGCTGGCGCGGCAGCCGCTCGGCGTGGCTGGCGATCGTCGGCTTCGCCGCCGTGCTGTTCAACTTCACGATCGTCAACACCTTCTTCGACGGCCTGCACGCCTACAGCGGCCTCAGCTGAGGCGCGGCCCGCTCGGCGTCCGCACGGGCGCCATGCCTAGGCTGGGCGGATGCCGGCATCCGCATCCCGCAGACTGCACGCGCTCGACGGCGTGCGCGGCGTGGCCGCCCTCGTCGTCGTGCTGTACCACGCGAGCCTGATCGCCCAGCCCTTCGCGGACGAGGGCACGGCGCGGCTCGTCTGGGAGACGGCGACCGAGTCGCCCCTCAAGCTGGGCTTCGCGGGCACCGAGGCGGTGCAGGTGTTCTTCGTCCTCTCGGGGCTCGTCATCACGCTGCCCGCGCTGCGCGACGGGTTCTCGTGGCCGGGCTACGCGGTCTCGCGGCTGCTGCGGCTGTACCTGCCGGTGTGGGCGGCGATCCTGCTCTCGGTGCTGCTGGTCGTCGTGTTCCCGCGCGACGAGGCGGCCGTCACGCCCGATGCGTGGATCATCAACGCGAACATCTCCTTCCCCGACTGGGAGCTCGCGCTGCGCGAGGCGACGCTCACCCCCGCCTCGTACGACACCGTCAACGCCCTGTGGTCGCTGCGCTGGGAGCTGCTGTTCAGCATCCTCCTGCCCGTCTACGTCGCGCTGGCGATCCTGCTGCGGCGCTGGGCCTGGCCCGCGGCGGCGGTGTGCGTCGCGGCGATGGTGGCGGGCCGCGTGCTCGATGAGCGGCCCTTCGACCTGGAAGCGCTCGTCTACCTGCCGACGTTCTTCGTCGGGTGCCTCATCGCCGTGCGGCTGCCCGACCTCACGCGGTGGGCACGCGAGCGGCGCCGCCCGGCGCTGTGGCTGGCCGCCGCCGTCGGATCGGCGCTGCTGCTGATCGCGTCGTGGTGGACGCGGCCGTTCGTGCCCGCCTCGAGCGCGCTCGGCGACGCGCTCTGGGGGCTCGCGGGGGCGGGCGCGGCGGGGCTGATCCTCGTCGCGATCGGCTCGCCGCTGGCGGCGCGCCTGCTCGAGACGCGGCCGGTGCGGTGGCTCGGCCAGGTGTCGTTCAGCCTTTACCTCGTGCACGCGCCGATCCTCGCGACGCTCGCCTTCGCATGGGGCGACGAGCGCTGGGGTCTCGTCGCGCTCGTCGGTGTGCCGCTCAGCCTCGTCGTGGCCTGGGCGTTCTTCCGCGTCGTGGAGCGGCCCGCGCATCGCGTGGCGCGGGCGGCCGGGGCGCGCGTGGCGGCGCTGTTCAGCCCGACTTCCGGCGACGGGCGCGGTGCATCGCCCGAGCCCACGCGCGCGTGATCTCCTCGTCCGAGTAGCGCCGCGCGGTCGCCATGGCCGCGCGCCGCATGCGGGCCCTGTCGCGCTCGGGCAGCCCTACGAGGCGCACGATCGCCGCCGCGAGGGCCTCCTCGTCGCCCGCGGGCACGAGGAAGCCGTTCTCGCCGTCGCGGATGATGTCGGCGGGCCCGTACGGCACGTCGTAGGCGATCGGCAGGCACCCCGCGGTCATGGCCTCCACGAGCACGAGCGGGAACCCCTCGGACGTCGAGGTGGAGAGCAGGAACGACGCCTCCTCCAGCATGGCCGCCGCGCCGGGCGCGTAGCCGCGCAGCCGCACGCGATCGTCGGCGAGCGACTCGAGCCTGGCGTGCTCCTCGCCCTCGCCCCACACGTCGAGCGTGACGTCCGCCCCCTGCCGCGCCGCGGCCTGGACGGCGCGGATCGCGTGGCCGACGCGCTTGCGACGGGTCAGGCTCGCGAGCACGACGCCCCGCCCCGGCGAGCGGCCTCGCGGCGGGGGAGCGGGCGGCAGATCCCGGCTGTTCGGGATCACCTCGAGCCCGGCGTGCGGCCCCAGCAGCGCCACGACGTCGTCGCGCTGGCGCGGCGTGAGCAGCACGACGGCGTCGAAGCCGTCCAGGTCCTCGAACACCCGCCGGCGCGATTCGCGCAGCCGCCCGAACGGCCGCTCCGTGCCCACCAGGTGCGACGCGTGCACGACGTGCATCGTGACCACGTGTCGCCGGCGGTACTCGATCGCCCAGCGGGCGGTCGTCTTGCTGTCGACGATGACGAACGATGGCCGGCGTGCCGTGACGGCGTCGAGCCAGGCGCGGTACAGGTCGGCGATCCGCCCCCACGAGCGCACCGGGGCGCCGCCCTCGTCGCACAGCACGACCGACTTGCCGCCCAGACGCCCGCGCGCCGCGGTGTCGCGCCGCTCGGACAGCAGCAGGCTGCCGTCGAGCCGGTAGTGGTCGGTCTGCAGGATCTCGCCGTCGGCGGCCCGGCGCACCCGGCTCAGCACGCGGCCGTCGCGCTCGCGCTCCTCGATGCGCTCCGCCGGATCCGGGCCGAGCTCCGCGAGCGGCGTGAACGCGTGCCGGCCGAGGCGCAGCGATCCGCCGGGCAGCGGGTGCGTGCGCAGCCAGTCCCACAGGTTCGCGAGCGAGACGCCCTCGGGGAGCCGGCCGTCGGCGCGCAGCCGCTCGGCGCGCGCCGGGTAGTCGGGGTCGGGATCGAGCGTGAGCACCGTGACGGGCGCGCCCGCGAGGCGGGCGAACGCCGCGCTGCGATGCAGCATCGCCGACGTCATCCCGCCCCACTCGTCTCCGACGGCCCAGGTCAGGGCGAACTGCCTTCCCGACGGCAGGCGGATGCGGCGGTGGAACATGTCCGGGAGCGTACGCCGACTCGCTGCCGATCGAGGGGCGTGTCGTCCGCCGAACGCGCAAATCCCCAGGCTCTCCCCAGTTTCCGCGCGCGGCCCGGAGCGCCGCCGGGCCGCGCAACTACACTGACCGAGGAGCTGACCGGGCCGCACCACACGGAACGGCGCCGCTCGATCGGCTCTGCTCGCCCGACCGGATGACGGAAGGAAGACCGTTGAGCACGCAGCCCGGCACGCCGGAGGATCCCGGCGCCGTCCCCACGCACATCGACCCGCTGAGCGGGGAGGAGCTCCCGCAGAACCCCGCGATCGAGCGCGTGCCCGAGCGCCACTACATCGCCGAGGAGGACTCCGACGAGGAGATCACCCGCAAGCTGCGGCGGCAGGGCGTGCGCATCGGCAAGGGACTCGTCTCGCCGCGCGTGTTCTGGCCCGCGCTGATCGTGATCGTCGCGGTGGCAGTCCTCGCCATCGTGTTCCCCGTGCGCACGCGCGAGGTCTTCGACGCCGCCCAGGGGTGGATCGTCGCCGATCTCGGCTGGTACTACATGCTCGTCGTCGGCGGCTTCGTCGTCTTCGTGATCACGATCGCGCTCACGAAGCTCGGATCCATCACGCTCGGCCGCGAGGGCGACGAGCCCGAGTTCGGCCTGATGAGCTGGTTCACGATGCTCTTCAGTGCCGGCATGGGCATCGGCCTCATCTTCTACGGCGTGGGCGAGCCGCTCACGTACGCCACCGTGCAGCCCAAGCCGGGCTGGTCGGGAGACGAGTCCGAGCTCGCCGGCATGGCGATGGCGCAGACGTTCGTCCACTGGGGCCTGCACCCGTGGGCGGTGTACGCCGTGATCGGCCTCGCGCTCGCCTTCGCGATCCACCGCCGCGGCCGGCCCGTCTCGATCCGCTGGGCCCTCGAGCCGCTGTTCGGCGATCGCGTGAAGGGCTGGCTCGGCGACGTCATCGACATCGTGGCGATCTTCGGCACGGTGTTCGGCGTCGCCACGTCGCTCGGCCTGGGCGTGCAGCAGATCGCCGCGGGCATGCAGGCGATCGGCATCGTCTCGGCCGCCGACACGACCCTGCTCGTCGTGCTCATCGTCGCGATCACGCTGCTCGCCATGATCTCGGTCATCTCGGGCCTGGGCGCCGGCATCAAGTGGCTCTCGAACCTCAACATCAGCCTCGCCGGCGTGCTGCTCGTGTCGATGCTCGTGCTGGGGCCGACCCTGTTCCTTGCGCGCAACCTCGTGCAGTCCCTCGGCGTGTACCTCGCCAACGTGCTCGAGATGACGGTCGACGTCGGCGCGTACCAGGGCGCCGAGGCGCAGGAGTGGCTCTCGAGCTGGACGATCTTCTACTGGGGATGGTGGATCGCGTGGGCGCCGTTCGTCGGCGTCTTCATCGCGCGCATCTCGCGCGGCCGCACCGTGCGCCAGTTCATCGCGGGTGTGCTGCTCGTGCCGACGATCGTCGGCATGATCTGGTTCTCCGTGCTGGGCGGAAACGGCCTGTACCGCCAGTTCTTCGGCGAGGGCGACCTCGTCGTCGACGGCGAGGTCTCGGCGGAGGGCTCGCTCTTCCAGGTGCTCGGCGGCCTGCCGCTGGGGTCGGTCCTGTCGGTCCTGACGATCGTGATCGTCGCGCTGTTCTTCATCACGTCGTCCGACTCCGGCTCGCTCGTCGTCGACATGCTCGCCTCGGGCGGGCACCCGAACCCGCCGGTCTGGTCGCGCGTGCTGTGGGCGGTGCTCGAGGGCGCCCTCGCGATCGCGCTGCTGCTGGCCGGCGGGCTGCAGACGCTGCAGACCGGATCGCTCATCACGGCGCTGCCGTTCAGCGTGATCCTCATCCTCATGGCCATCTCGATCGTCAAGGCGCTGACCTACGAGTACAAGACGATGCAGTACGCCGAGAGCACGGCGCGCCTCGAGCGCGTGACCGAGCACATCACCGGAGAGATCGCCGGCAGCATCGGGTCGTCGCCCGTGCTCGACGAGTACGTGGACGACCGCATCGACTACCGCCTCAAGCGCACGACCGGCCTGCGCAGGCCGTCTCCGCCTCGAGGCTGATGCACGAAGAAGGGGCCGCTCCGTTGCGCGTGGAGCGGCCCCTTCGGGTCGCGGATGGCCGGATCAGCCCTCGGCGGCGGCCTGCTTCTCGGCCACCTGGCGGCGGACGTCGTCCATGTCGAGCCCGCGCACGGCGGCGATGAGCTGGTTCAGGCTCTGCTCGGGAAGCGCGCCCGGCTGCGCGAACACGCCGATGCCGTCGCGGAAGGCCATGAGGGTCGGGATCGACGTGATCTGGAAGGCCGCCGCGAGCTCCTTCTGATCCTCGGTGTCGACCTTGCCGAACGTGATGTCGGCGTTCTCCTCCGATGCCTTCTCGAACACCGGCGCGAACTGCGTGCACGGGCCGCACCAGTCGGCCCAGAAGTCGAGCAGGACGATGCCATCCTGCGCGATCGTGTCGTTCAGGTTGTCCTTCGTGATCTCGGTGGTAGCCATCCACCGAGCCTAGGAGCCTCACGCGCCTCGTGGGCCGTCACGCCGGAATGCTCAGGGGATTGTGCAGTGCGGCGCTCTGCGTGGTCGAGCGGGTGGTCTCGACTCCGGCCGCTGCGCGGCCTTCGCTCGACCTGTCTCCGCTGCGCGCCCTTCGGGCGCTCCGGTCGACGAGCGGGCGTGTGGTCGTCGAGCGGAGTGAGCGGAGCGAACGCAGCCGAGACGGGCCGAGCGGAGCGCGCAGCGCGGAGCCGAGGCCGAGCGCAGTGCGGGCCGAGGTCGGGCGGGAGGGCCCGGGCCTCGGTCCGCGTGCGCGCGTCAGGCGAAGGCGGGTTCGAGGAGCGCCTTCGTCGAGACCGAGCGGCGGCGCGCCACCGCGAGGGTCGAGACGGCGAACGACAGCACCGCCCAGATGAGCAGGCCGGCGATCGCCGCGCCGCCCGCGCCGGTGTCGGCCACGACGGCGAGGAAGGCGTCGAACGCCGGCGTGGTGGGTAGGAACGCCTTCACCCCGAGCAGCTCGGACGGGATCGTCGAGACGATGCTCACGGCGATGGCCACGGCCCCGACGATCGCGGCGATCCAGCGGCCCGCGCCGCCGAACACCGCCACGAGGGCCTGGTGCACGGCCGCGAACGCCACGCCGGCGAGCACCGACACCCCCAGCAGCCCCCAGAAGGTGCCGATCTCGTAGCCGCCGGCCAGCTGCAGGATGCCGGCGACGAGCGCCCCCTGCAGGGCGCCGATGACGGCGGCGGGCAGCAGCGCGCCGCCCGCGAGCAGCACCGACGCGCGGCGCGAGGTGAGGGCGCGCGCGCTGACGGCGCGCAGGGCGAGGAACGTGGCCAGCCCGCCGAACCACAGCACGGCGGTGGCCAGCAGCGGGATCGCGGACGCGCCGAAGAGCGAGTCCCCCGTGCCCGAGGTGCCCACCGGGTTCGCGACGACCGAGGCCAGGTCCTGCGCCTCGCTCTCGCCGTACGACGGCACGGCGTCGACGGCCTGCTCGAGGCCGCCCGCGAGCTCGCTCGCGCCGCCGGCCAGCTCGCCGATCCCGTCGCCGAGGTCGCCCGCGCCGGTGGCGAGCTGCGAGACGCCGTCGTGCAGCTGCGGCACACCGGCCGCCGCCTGCTCGGCGCCTGAGGTGAGCTGGTCGAGACCCGAGCCCAGCTCGCTCGCACCCGCCGCGAGCTGGTCGGCGCCGTCCGCGCTCTGCGCGGCGCCCGCGGCGAGGCCGGAGGCGCCGGTGGCGAGGGTCTGGGCGCCGGAGGCGAGCTGCGGGGTGCCGCCTGCGACCCGCGCGAGGCCGTCGGAGACCTGCTGTGCGCCGGGCGCGACCTGGTCAGCAGCGGCCGAAGCGAGCCCGGAGATCCCCGCGACAAGGCCAGGATCAGCCTCCGTTCCCGCCACCGCCTGGAGCTGCTGGCAGAACTTCTCGTTGGCGCCCGAAAGAGCGCAGGACTGCGCAAGGTTCCCAAGTGCGGAAGCCGCCGGCTGGAGATCCGTCAGCCCGGACTTCAGTCCGTTCACGCCCTGCGCAACGCCGGCCGCACCGGCCGCGAGTCCCGGGTTCGCCGCGGTGCCGTCGCCGTTGAGGCCGACGTTGACCGCACCGATCCCGTCCGCCAGCTGCTGCGCCCCGCCGGCGAGCTGCTGCGCACCGTCCGCGATGCCCGTGCCGGTGCCGTCGCCGCGCAGGCCCTGCGCGAGCGCGGCGGCGCCGCCGGCGAGCTGGTGCGCACCGTCGGCCGAGGCGCCGGCACCCGTGGCCAGCTGCGAGACGCCGTCGCCGAGCTGACCCACGCCGTCCGCGGCCTGCGTGGCGCCGTCGGCCAGCTGATCCGCGCCGGCGCGGGCCTCGCCCGCGCCGCCCGCGAGCTGGCGCGCGCCGTCGGCGGCGTCGCCCAGCTGGTCGCCCATCGTCGTGAAGCCGATGAGCAGGTTCAACAGCGTGGCCTCCGAGAGCATGTCGCCCATCGTCGACGCGGCCACGTCGGCCACCTGCGCCGTGATCGCCTCGTCCACGACGAGCGCGTCGGGCGCGGTCGTGACCTCGATCGTCGCCTGCTCGGCGGCCTCCTGCGTGCCGGAGAGCGCCTGGCCCGACGACGTCGCGGCCGCCGAGAACTCCTCCGGGATGGTCACGACGGCCTGGTACGTGCCGTCGCGCAGGCCCTCGCTCGCGTCGTCCTCGTTCGACAGCACCCAGTCGAGGTTGCTGTCGAGGTCATCCGATCCGTCCACGAGCCCGGCGGCCAGCTGACGGCCGAGGGGCGTGTACTGCCCGTCGATCGTGACCGGATCGTCGAGGTTGACGATGGCGGCCGACATGTTCTCGAGTCGCTCCGTGGGGTTGTACAGCGCGGCGACGAGCACGCCGCCGATCACGGCGGGCAGCAGCAGCACGCCCAGCACGGTGAGCCAGGTGACGGGCTTGCGCGAGCGCGCGGGTTCCAGGACGGTCATGCGTTCACCTCGAGGGTCGAGTCGTTCACGGCGACGCGGTGGACGGTGGCCCACCCGGCGTCGGAGAGCAGGGATCGCGCGACGGCCGCGTCGGCGCACGTCGCGACGACCGTGAGCGGGCGGTCGGGATCGGCCACGTAGGCCGCGTCGCGCAGCGCGGCGGCGACCTGGTCGCGCTCGGCGGCCGAGAGCCGCTCGACGCCGTCGAGCACGACCGCGGCGGGGCGGCCCTGCAGCGCGTGGCGCGCGGCGGCGACGGGATCGTCGCCCGAGGCGAGCAGCCCGAGGCCCACGTGCGTGCGCACCCACGCGGCGCGGGCGGGCAGCAGGTGCCCGGCCACGCGCAGCAGCCCGTCGGACGGCGCGACGCGGCCCGCGATCGCGAGGGCGACGGCGCGCGAGGCGCGCGGATCGGCCGAGCTCAGCACGATGGCCTCGCCGGGCTCGGCGCGCAGGTCCACGCCCGAGGCGAGCACGACGTCGCCGGCCGAGATCTCCAGCCCCTCGGCAGCCACGACCGCGGTCGATCCGGGCTCGGGCCAGTCGGCCAGGGCGCGCTCGCGCTCCACGGCCTCGCCCTCGATGTCGAAGTGCGGCAGGATCCGCTCCAGCCACGCCGGCATCCACCACGCGTGGCGGCGCAGCAGCGCCATGACGGCGGGCACCAGGGTCATGCGGATGAGGAACGCGTCGACCGCGATGCCCACGGCCAGCGCGAGCGCGATCGGCTTGATGTTGCTGTCGCCCTCGGGCACGAACGCCGCGAACACGGCGAACATGATGACCGCCGCCGCCGTGACGACGCGGGCCGACGCCGTGTAGCCGCTGCGCACGGCCTCGAGCGCGGTCTCGTTCGCCGCCTCGCGCGCGTCGGGGCGGGCCACGCGGCCCAGCAGCCCGCGGCGCTTCGCGGCGTGCACGTAGTCCTCGCGCATGCGCGAGACGAGGAAGACCTCGTAGTCCATCGCGAGGCCGAACAGCACGCCCATGACGACGATGGGCATGAACGCGATGACGGGACCGGTCTTCGACACGTGCAGCAGGTCGGCGCCCCAGCCCCATTCGAACACCATCGTCACGACGCCGAACGCGGCGAGGATCGACAGCAGGTAGCCGAGCGCGGCCTTGAGCGGCACCCAGATCGAGCGGAACACGATCATGAGCAGGATGAACGACAGGCCGACGACGAAGACCCCGAACGGCAGCAGGGCGCCGGCGAGCTGGTCGGAGATGTCGATCGACACGGCCGTGAAGCCCGTGACCTTCAGGTCGATGTCGTACTCGTCCAGCCACTCGTCGTGGTGCGCGCGCAGCTCGCGCACGAGGTCCGCCGTCGCGGGATCGGACGGGCCGGTCTCGGGGATGATCTGCACGATGCCCGTGTCGATCGTCTCGTTCGGCGTGGCGAGCGCGACCTCGGCGACGCCGTCGATCCGCTCCACCTCCTCGCCGAGGTCCTCCATGAGGGCCAGCGGATCGTCGGAGGTCACGATCGTGCCGGTGAGGATGAGCGGGCCGTTGAAGCCCTCGCCGAAGTGCTCGCCCGTGAGGTCGTAGGCCTGGCGGGCCTCGCTCTCCTCCGGCAGCACGCCGGCGTTGGGCAGCGCGAGCTGCAGCTGCGCGGCCGGGACGGCGATGATGCCCAGGCCGAGCACGACCGCGACGGTGGTGACGACCGGGTGGCGCGTGACGGCCTCGACCCAGCGGCGCGAGAATCCGACGCGCGGCGCGCCCTTGCGGGGGCGCGGCGGCCGTCCGCCGGCGCGCGCGCCGACGAAGCCGAGGAACGCGGGGGTGAGCGTGATGGCGATCGCCACCGCGATCGCGACCGCGACGGCCGCCGCGACGCCCATGGTCGTGAGGAACGGGATGCCCGCGAAGCCGAGCCCGATGAGCGCGATGAGCACCGTGACGCCGGCGAAGACGACGGCCGATCCCGCCGTGCCGGTCGCGCGCGCCGCCGATTCCTCGAGCGGCACGCCCTCGCGTACCTGATCCTGATGTCGCGCCCCGATGAACAGGGAGTAGTCGATGCCGACCGCCAGCCCGAGCATGAGCGCGAGCATGGGCGTCGTGGCGCTGACGGTGGCGAAGCCGGTCGCGGCGACGATGCCGAGCATCGAGACGCCCACGCCCAGCAGCGCGACGCCCAGGGGCACGCCCGCCATCGCGATCGCGCGGAACGCGACGATGAGCACGATGAGGGCGACGATCACGCCGAAGGCCTCGGTGATCGTGACGGTGGGCAGCTCCGTGGCGTACAGCTCGCCGCCGAGCGCGACCGTCGCGCCGTCGGGCAGCTCGTCGCGCAGGCCGTGGAACGCCTCCTCGATCGCCTCGCTGACCGACTCGTCGAGCGTCGTGGCCTGGCCGTCGAGCTGGACCTGCACGATCGCCGCCGCGCCGTCGTCCGAGATCGTGCCGTCCACCGACTCGTCGTAGGGCGAGGTGACGGCCGTGACGTCGTCGATCCCCTCGATCTGCGCAACGAGGTCCTCGATCGGCGCGCGGTAGGCCTCGTCCTCGATCTCGTCGCCGTCGGCGGCGACGACGACGCCCTGGGCGGATGTGCCGGCGACCTGCGGGAACGTGCGGCTCAGCTGCTCCAGGCCCTCCTGCGACTCGGTGCCGGGGATGGAGAAGGAGTTGTCGAAGCCCTTGTTGAGGCCCAGCGCGCCCGCGCCGACGACGAGCAGCAGCAGGATCCACGACACGAGCACGCGCCAGGGGTGGCGGAACGACCATCGGCCGAGCGAGTAGAGCAGAGTGGACACAGACGCCTCCGGTGAGCGGGGAGCGGGGATTCGATACAACGCTGTATCCGATACGTATGTGTATCGTAGTGCGCGCCCTCGGACGCGTGTCTGAACATCACCCGGGAAAGGACGACCGTGACCACCGAGCCACAGCAGCCGGCGGCCCGCAGCCGCGAGAACACCCGGGCGCGCCTGCTCGACGCGGCGGTGCAGGTGTTCGCCGAGGTCGGTCTCGGCGCCGCGTCGGTCGAGACGATCTGCGAGCGCGCGGGCTTCACGCGCGGCGCGTTCTACTCGAACTTCGACAGCAAGGACGAGCTCTTCCTCGAGCTGGCCGCGCACGTCGCCGGCCAGCAGATCGCGCAGGTGCGTCACCGCATGGCGGAGCTGGCGACCGACCCCTCGTTCCTCGACGGCGACGACTTCGCGTCGCTCACGCGCGTGCTCGACTCGCTCGTGCAGGACCGGATCGGACTCATGCTGCACGCGGAGATCCGCATCCGCGGCATGCGCGACGAGGCGTTCGGCGCCGCGCTCGTGGAGCAGGAGGCCCGCCTGCTGGGCGAGATCGCGGCGATCATCGAGGACGTCGTGCGCGTGCGCCGGCTGAGGCTGCGTCTCGAGGCGCCGGCCGCGGCGCGCCTGCTCATGGCGATGTGGGACTCGGCGGCGACGCGCGCGGTGCTCGCGGGCCTGCCCGACCGCGAGCGCGAGCAGGAGTGCGTGGCCGAGGTCGCCCGCATCGCCCAGCTGATGCTGGGTTGAACTCTTCTTTTCGAGTCTGCGCCGCTCGGGCACCCGCTCCGCGGGTGCCGCTCGCGTGCTCGCGCTCTCGCGTCCCGCGAGAGCGAGGCGGCGCTTCG
>NZ_JBMDJT010000026.1:0-38172 GCF_057809335.1 Microbacterium sp. FG3
CCCCCCCCCCCCCACGCCCGATGTCCCTACCCCAGAACACCCCGCACCCACAAAGGAGTGGAACAGTGACCACACGCGCCCTGCGCCGGACCATCGCCGGCGTCGCACTCGCATCGGCCGGCGGCCTCGTGCTCGCCGGCTGCACCGGAGGCTCCGGCGACGGCGGCGACGCCGGCGGCGACATCGAGCTGACCATCGCCACGTTCAACGACTTCGGCTACAGCGACGAGCTGCTGCAGGAGTACGAGGACGACCACCCGGGCGTGACGATCGTCCACAACCGCGCCGCCACCTCGAACGACGCCCGCGCCAACTTCTTCCAGAAGCTCGGCAACACCGGCCTGGCCGACATCGAGGCGATCGAGATCGACTGGCTCGCCGAGGGCATGCAGTACTCCGACCTGCTCGCCCCCGTGCCCGAGGACCTGAAGGGCCGCTGGCTCGACTGGAAGGAGGCCGCGGCCACCGACGCCGAGGGCAACCTGATCGGCTACGGCACCGACATCGGCCCGCAGGCCGTCTGCTACCGCTCCGACCTGTTCGAGGCGGCCGGGCTCCCGACCGACCGCGAGGAGGTCGCCGGCCTGTTCACGACGTGGGACGACCTGTTCGAGGTCGGCGCCCAGTACAAGGAGGCCACGGGCAAGCCGTTCCTCGACTCGGCCAACTCGATCCTGCAGGGCCTCGCCAACCAGCTCGAGGAGACCTACGAGGACGCGGACGGCAACGTCATCGCGACCGAGAACCCCGCCGTGCGCGAGACGTTCGACACCGTGATCGAGAAGGGCGTCCCGATCTCGGCCTACGCCGGCCAGTGGAGCGAGGACTGGTACGCCTCGATGGCCAACGGCGAGTTCGCCGCGATGCTGTGCCCGCCGTGGATGCACGGCATCATCTCGGGTGAGGCGCCCGACGTCACCGGCTGGGACATCGCGGATGTCTTCCCCGGCGGCGGCAGCAACTGGGGCGGCTCGTACCTGACCATCCCCGCCAACGGCGAGAACGTCGAGGCCGCGCAGGAGCTTGCCGACTGGCTGACCTCCCCGGAGATCCAGGCCCGCGCGTTCGCCAACGTCGGCGCGTTCCCCAGCCAGCCCGAGGCCTACGAGATGGCCGAGGTCACCGACGCGACGAACGAGTACTTCAACGACGCGCCGGTCGGCCAGATCAACTCCAACCGCGCCGACGCGGTCACGGTCACGCCCATCAAGGGACCGAAGTACTTCCAGTTCCACGAGGCGCTGAACCAGGCGGTCACCCGCGTGTTCGACGGGCTCGAGACGCCCGAAGAGGCGTGGGACTCGTGGGTCACCGAGGTGTCGGCCTTCTGAGCATGACCGCCACCATCGCGGAACGCGACGTGGCGCCCGGGCCTCGGGCCCCGGGGCGCCCCGTCCGCGTCCTCTCCTTCTCGCAGCGGCTGAGCCGGTGGGACGTCAAGCTCTCGCCGTACCTCTACATCTCGCCGTTCTTCATCGTCTTCGCCGTCGTCGGGCTCTTCCCGATCCTGTACACGGCCGTGATCTCGTTCATGGACTGGGATCAGATCCGCCGCTCGGGCGAGTGGGTCGCCTTCGACCAGTACGCCTGGATCCTGCAGCAGCCCAAGTTCTGGGTGGCGCTGGGCAACACGTTCAGCATCTTCCTGCTCTCGAGCGTGCCGCAGCTGATCCTCGCCACATTCATCGCGGCCATGCTCGACCGGCACATCCGGGCGCGCACGTTCTGGCGCATGAGCGCGCTGCTGCCGTACGTCGTGGCGCCCGTGGCCGTGGGCCTCATCTTCAACGCGCTGTTCGCCGACAACTCCGGGCAGATCAACGCGTGGCTCGGGTTCTTCGGGATCGGCCCGATCCCGTGGCACGTCGAGCCGTTCTGGAGCCACGTCGCGATCGCGACCATGGTCAACTACCGCTGGACCGGCTACAACGCGCTCATCCTGCTCGCCGCGATGCAGGCCATCCCGCGGGACTACTACGAGGCGGCGACGGTGGACGGCGCGGGTGCCTTCCGGCAGTTCTGGAGCGTCACGCTGCCCTCGCTGCGGCCCACGCTCATCTTCGTCATCATCACCTCGACGATCGGCGGCCTGCAGATCTTCGACGAGCCGCGCATGTTCGACCAGTTCGGTCGGGGCGGCGCCGGCTCGCAGTGGCTGACGATCACGCTCTACCTCTACGACATCGGCTGGGGCGAGTGGAACTTCGGACGGGCCTCGGCGATGGCGTGGATCCTGTTCCTCATCATCCTGGCCATCGGGCTGGTGAACCTGCTCATCACGAGGGCGCTCGTGCGCGACGAGGGCGGCAGAGGCCCCGTGCTCACGAGAGCCGAACGGCGCGCCCAGCGGCGCGCGCAGCGAAAGGAGGCGACGCGATGACCGCGCAGCAGATCGCGGGCGGCGACGCGACCGTCGCCGTCATCACGCCGCTCGGCAAGCGCGGCCGCACCGTGC
Organism: Microbacterium sp. FG3; assembly: GCF_057809335.1. Classification (NCBI taxonomy): domain Bacteria; kingdom Bacillati; phylum Actinomycetota; class Actinomycetes; order Micrococcales; family Microbacteriaceae; genus Microbacterium; species Microbacterium sp. FG3. The sequence continues at coordinate 2,456 of NZ_JBMDJT010000026.1, forward strand.
GGATCCGCGGATCCCGCCCCGGGTTCTGGGTCTACGCGGGCCTGGCCGTCGTGCTCGTCGCCAGCGTGTTCCCGCTGTACTTCTCGTTCCTCATCGGATCGGGCGACGCGTCGACGCTGCGCGACCCGAACCGGTCGTGGATCCCCGGCGGCAACTTCTTCGCCAACGCCGCGGCGGTGATGAACGACTCGGCGGTGAACTTCTGGCTCGCCCTGTGGAACAGCGTGTGGAGCTCCACCGTGATCGCCGTGAGCGTGGTGGTGTTCTCGACGCTGGCCGGCTGGGCCTTCGCCAAGCTGCGCTTCCGCGGCGGCCCCGCGCTGCTCGCGTTCGTCGTGGCGACCATGGCCGTGCCGCAACAGCTCGGCGTCGTGCCGCTGTACGTGCTCTTCAGCGAGATCGGCTGGACGGGGCAGATCGGCGCGATCATCGTGCCGGCCCTCACGAGTGCATTCGGCGTGTTCTGGATGACGCAGTACCTGCGCCAGTCGGTGCCCGACGAGCTGATCGAGGCGGCGCGCGTGGACGGCGCGTCCATGATCCGCACGTTCTGGACCGTGGGCGTGACGGCCGCGCGGCCGGCGGCGGCGATGCTGTTCCTGTTCACCTTCGTGACCGCGTGGAACAACTTCTTCTGGCCGTTCATCGTGCTCGACCGCCAGAACCCGACCCTGCCGGTGGCGCTGTCGCTGCTGCAGTCGAACTACTTCGTGGACTATTCGATCGTGCTCGCCGGCGTGGTGCTCGCCACGCTGCCGCTCCTGCTGCTGTTCCTGGTGGCCGGACGGCAGCTGGTCAGCGGCATCATGGCGGGCGCCGTGAAGGGATGATGATGCGCTCTTTCCCCGAGGACTTCCTCTTCGGTGCCGCCACGGCGGCCTACCAGATCGAGGGGGCGGCGTTCGAGGACGGCCGCACCGCCTCGATCTGGGACGCCTTCAGCCGGGTGCCGGGGGCGGTGATCAACGCCGACAACGGAGACGTGGCGTGCGATCACTACCACCGCTACCGCGACGACGTGGCGCTCATGAAGGAGCTGGGGCTGCAGACCTACCGCTTCTCGACGTCGTGGGCGCGCGTGCGCCCCGACGGCGGCGCGGTCAATCGGGCCGGCGTCGACTTCTACAGCCGTCTCGTGGACGAGCTGCTGGAGGCCGGCATCCGCCCCTGGCCGACCCTGTACCACTGGGACCTGCCGCAGGCGCTCGAGGAGCGCGGCGGCTGGACCGCGCGCGACACGGTCGACCGCTTCGCCGAGTTCGCCGTCACGATGCACGAGGCCCTCGGCGACCGCGTCGACACGTGGACCACGCTCAACGAGCCGTGGTGCTCGTCGTTCCTGTCGTACACGGCCGGCGCGCACGCGCCGGGACGCCAGAGCGTGCGCGACGGGGTGCTGGCCTCGCACCACCTGCTGCTCGCCCACGGGCGGGCGGCCCAGGAGCTGCGCGCACGAGACGCGGACGTGCAGGTGGGCATCACGCTGAACCTCACGGTCGCCGACGCGGCGGACCCCTCGGATCCCGCCGACGTCGACGCCGCGCGTCGCATCGACGGCCAGTTCAACCGCTGGTTCCTCGACACGCTGCGCCTCGGCGCATACCCGGCCGACATCGTCGAGGACATCCGGGCGGTCGACGCCGACGCGATCGCGGAGTTCGAGCGGGCGGTGCAGCCGGGCGACCTCGAGACGATCTCGGCGCCGCTGGACTTCCTCGGCGTGAACTACTACCACGGCGAGCTCGTGTCGGGCAGCCCCGCGCCCGTGCCGCCGCCCGCGGGCGAGGCGCCGACCGACCGCGTCACCGGCTCGCCCTTCCCGTCGCACGAGGGCATCCACTGGCACGACCGCGGACTGCCGCGCACGAACATGGGCTGGGAGGTGCAGCCCGAGGGGCTCACGCGCCTGCTCGAGCGCGTCGCGGGCGACCTGCCCGGCACGCCGCTGTACGTCACGGAGAACGGGGCGTCTTACGACGACGTCGTGGTGGACGGCGCGGTCGACGACCCCGAGCGCACGGAGTTCGTACGGGCGCATGTGTCGGCGGTGCTCGACGCCATCGAGCGCGGGGTGGACGTGCGCGGCTACTTCTACTGGTCGCTGTTCGACAACTACGAGTGGGCGTGGGGCTACGCCAAGCGCTTCGGCATCGTGCACGTCGACTACGACACGCAGCAGCGCATCGTGAAGCGCAGCGGCCGGGAGTACGCGCGGATCATCGCGGCACGCGCCGTCGATATGCCCGCGCGGGCATACTGAGAGAGGAATGACTCTACGGCCGGATGTCGATGCCGTCACGATCGAGCAGGTCGCGGCGCGCGCCGGCGTGTCCCGGTCCACGGTCTCGAGGGTGCTCGGCGGCGGCTCGCGCGTGAGCGCCGACGCCCTCGAGGCCGTGCGCCGGGCGATCTCCGAGCTGAACTACGTGCCCAACCGGGCCGCGCGCTCGCTCGCGTCGCGGCAGACCCACGCGATCGCGCTGGTGGTGCCGGAGGACACGACGCGGTTCTTCGGCGATCCGTTCTTCGCGGCCGTCGTGACCGGCATCAGCGAGCGGATGTCGCAGTCCGACCACGTGCTCAACCTGTTCATCGCCTCGGACGACCCCGGTGACAAGACGACGAGCTACCTGCGCGGCGGGAACGTCGACGGCGCGATCGTCGTGTCGCACCACACGAGCGACACGTACATCGAGCGCATCGCCGAGGCCGTGCCCGTGGTGTTCGGCGGTCGCCCCATCCGCGATCGCGACGAGTACTACTGGGTGGACGTCGACAACGTCGCGGGCGCGCGCATCGGGGTCGAGCACCTGATCCGGTCGGGCCACCGCCGCATCGGCACCGTGAGGGGGCCGCTCGACATGCCAGCGGCCGTCGACCGCCTCGACGGGTACCACGCCGCACTGGCGGCGGCGGGGCTCGAGCCGGGCCCGGTCGTCGACGGCGCCTTCACGCTCGACGGCGGCGCCGCGGCTGCCCGCGAGCTGCTCGCGCGGGGGGAGCGGTTCGACGCGCTCTTCGTCGCGAGCGACCTCATGGCCCGCGGCGTCGTCTCGGCCCTGCGCGACGCCGGGCGCGGCGTGCCGGACGAGGTGGCGATCGTGGGCTTCGACGACTCGCCGCTCGCCACGAGCATCGTGCCGGCGCTCACGACCGTGCGGCAGCCGTCGCGGCTGCAGGGCTGGACGATGGTCGACGTGCTGCTCGCGCGCCTGGCGGGCCAGGCGCCGCCGCGCGTCACGATCCTCCCGACGGAGCTCGTGGAGCGCGACAGCGCCTGATCAGCGGCTCAGCGCCAGCGCCACGTGTCGAGGACCTGCTGGATCAGCTCGTCGCCGTTGTCGTAGGGCGTGACGATGGAGATGATGAACAGCTGCACCGGCTCGTCGCCGGCTTCGTAGGGCGCGGGCGCGTAGGCGGTGATGAACGCCTTCGTCTCGGTGAGCTCCGCGTCGCTCTCGAGGCGCGTGATGTCGGCGGGCACGCCGTCGAGCGTCGTCGGCTCGTGCAGGCTCTCGATCTCGCCCTGGGGCGCGAAGTACGACTCGGCGATGGCGTCGACGACGGCCTCGGGATCGGTGCCCGGCGCATAGCTCTCGGCCGTGCTCACCCGCACGGGCTCGACGCCGACCTGCCCATGGATCGCGCCGACCCCGGTGGGCGTCACGTTGCCGTCGGCGTCCGCCTCGCCCCACAACTCGAGCTTGCCGTAGCAGGCCGCGGTGTCGCCCGCCGAGATGTTGTTCGTGAAGTGGACGGGGCCCTCGTACTCCCAGCACGGGGTCTCGATCCGCTGCCCCGAGACGCGCGAGAACTCGGCCTCGTCGAACTCGGCCGCGTCGGACCCGTCCGACCCGTCGCCCTGCACCTGCTCGTCGCCCTGCTCGCCGACCCGGTCCGCCGCCTCGTAGGCGGCCGGCAGGACGAGGAGCGTGACGACGAGCACGACGACGCCGGTCAGGAACGCGATCGCCGAGAGGACGATGCCGGCGATCGACAGACCACGCCCGCGCGGGCGGCGCACGGCGATGATCGACAGGACGAGCCCGACGACCGCGAGTCCGAGACCCACGAAGGGCACGAGCCCGGACAGGAAGGCGATGATGCCGACGACCAGCGCGGCGATCGCGAGCCCGCCCGGGCCCGCGGGCGGCGGCGAGGCGGCGCCGTAGCCGGGGTACGGGTACGCGGGATGCGGGCCGGGGGCCGGCGGCGGCGGCCAGCCGGCGCCCCGGGGCGCCGGCGCGCCGGGCGGCGGAGGAGGAGGCGGGACGTCGCGGGGGTCGCCGTTCGCGGGGCCATCGGACATGGCGGCTCCTCCTCTGCCGGCGGCGTGCGCCGTCGCCTTGACAGTAGCGCGACCCCGGCCGCGTGTGGGGGACTCGCGCCCCCACACGCGCGGGCGTCAGTCCTTCTGCGGGTCGCCGCCGAGCTGCCCGACCGCGGGGATCGGGCCGCCGTCGTCCGCGCCGTTGCGCGTGGCGCGGGCGAGGAGGTTGCCGAGGTGGTAGATCGCGAACGCGGCGATCGTGCCGAGCGCGATGCCCTCGAGGCGGAAGTCGCCCCACTGCATCGTGTACTGCGCGATGGCGACGACGAGCGCCACGCCCGCCGTGTACTGGTTGACCGGCCGCGAGAAGTCCGAGCCGTTGTCGACCCAGATCTTCACGCCGATGATGCCGATCAGGCCGTACAGCGCCGTCGTCGCGCCGCCGAGCACCCCGGGCGGGATGGAGTTGAACAGCGCGCCGATCTTGGGCGAGAACGCGAGCAGGATCGCCGTGAGGCCCGCGATCCAGTACACGGCCGTCGAGTACACGCGCGTGGCGGCCATGACGCCGATGTTCTCGCCGTACGTGGTGGTGCCGGAGCCGCCGAACACGCCGGCGAGGGCCGTGGCGGCGCCGTCGCCGATGAGGGCGCGGCCCGTCTCGCGGTTGGCGCGCGGCGAGGTCATCGTGGCGACGCCGCGGACGTGCCCGACGTTCTCGGCCACGAGCACGAGCACCACGGGCAGGAACATCGGCAGCAGCGCCCACGTGCCGGGCGAGGCGAAGTCGGGGAACGCGAACTGCGGCGGGCCGAACCACGCGGCCTGGTCGATCACGTCGGCGGGGGTCATGCCGGCCTCGTTCGGCGTCGTGAAGTAGCCGGTCGCGGCCTCGTAGAGGTAGCCGACGAGCACGCCCACGAAGATCGAGATCCGGCCGAGGAAGCCCTTGAACAGCACGGAGAAGAGGATGATCGCCACGAGCGTGACGATGGCGCCGTCCGGTCCGCCCTGCACGCTGCCCCACGCGGCGGGCGCGAGGTTGAAGCCGATGAGCGCCACGATCGTGCCGGCCAGGACGGGCGGCATCGCCTTGTCGATCCAGCCCACGCCCACGACGTTCACGACGAAGCCGATGATCGCCAGCAGCACGCCCACCGACACGATGCCCGCGAGGGCTGAGCCCATGCCGTTCGTCGCGATCGCGGCCTGCAGCGGCGCGATGAACGCGAACGAGGAGCCCAGGTAGCTGGGCAGGCGGTTGCGGGTGACGAGCAGGAACAGCAGCGTGCCGAGGCCGCTGAACAGCAGCGTCGTCGACACGGGGAAGCCGGTCAGCGTCGGCACGAGGAACGTGGCGCCGAACATCGCGACGACGTGCTGAAGGCCCATCGCGATCGTGGCGCCCCAGCCGAGGCGCTCGTCGGGGGCGACGACGGCGCCGGGCTTCACCGTGCGTCCGTCGCCGTGCAGGGACCAGAGAGGCATGAGGCTCCTTGTTGCAGGGGAGAACAAATCGATCCACGATACAGCCCGCGCCGTTTCGACCCGTTCCGGGCCGGTCGCCGAAAGGTCACGGCGAGGTAACGGTCGGCGGGGAGCCGGTGTGCATCGGGAGCGATGTCCGTACCGTGGCGCAGGGTGTCCCGAAGGGCACGTCCACCCGACCGATCAGCGAGCGGAGATCATGAGCGCCACATCGCGACCCGGGACGCCGGAGGAACCGCGCCCGAAGAAGCCCGTCACCAAGGTGCTGCGGGAGGTGACCCACCCTGCGCTGATTCCGGGAATCGGCGTCGAGGACACGGGAAAGACGTTCTCCACCAACTGGATCGTGTTGGGCTTGGCGGGGGCCCTCGTCCTCGTCGTGGTGATCTGGGGCTTCCTCGCGCCGCAGAGCATCGCCGACACCGGCAGCGCGTCGCTCGCGTGGGTGATGGAGAACTTCGGCTGGCTGTTCTCGGTGCTGGCCATCGCCACGATCGTCTTCATGCTGGTCGTCGGCTACGGGCGCACCGGCGGCGTGCGCCTCGGCGCCGACGACGAGGAGCCGGAGTTCTCGACCGTCTCGTGGATCGCCATGCTGTTCTCGGCCGGCATGGGCATCGGCCTGCTGTTCTGGGGGCCGGCGGAGCCGCTCGGCTACTTCCTGGACGTGCCGTACGGCTTCGACGCCGAGGCGGGCTCGCGCGACGCCATGCACGCGGCGCTCGCCCAGTCGATCCTGCACTGGGGCCCGATGGCCTGGGCCTTCTACGCGCTCGTCGGCGGCGCGATCGCCTACGCCGCGTACCGACGGGGCCGCCCGCCGCTCATCTCGGCGATCTTCGCCCCGATCTTCAAGGAGCGCACCGAGGGCTGGGCTGGCGCCATCATCGACGTCTTCGCGATCATCGTCACCCTCTTCGGCACGGCGGTGACGCTCGGCATGGGCGCGCTGCAGATCGCCAGCGGCGCCGAGTACGTCACCGGCATCGGCCCGCTGGGCAACATCGGGCTGATCGTGATCGTCACGGTGCTGACCGCCGCGTTCGTCGTGTCGGCCGTGTCGGGCATCAAGCGCGGCATCCGCGCGCTGTCGAACATCAACATGGTGATCGCGCTGATCATCGGCGTGATCATCTTCGTCGCCGGGCCCACGCTGTTCCTGCTCAACATCATCCCGTCGTCGGTGTCGGCGTTCCTCGCCGAGCTGTGGACCATGCTGATGCGCAACCCCGCGCAGGGCGAGGACGCCGCGGCCTTCGTGTCGGCGTGGACGAACTACTACTGGGCGTGGTGGGTCTCGTGGACGCCGTTCGTCGGCATGTTCATCGCCAAGATCTCGCGCGGCCGCACGCTGCGCGAGTTCGCGACCGTCGTGATCGTCGTGCCCGCGGCGGTGTGCATCGTGTGGTTCGGGATCATGGGCGGCACCACGATGCACTTCGAGGAGGCCGGTGCCGCGATCAGCGAGGCCGGCGCCCCCGAGGCGATCCTCTTCGCGGTCCTGAACGAGCTGCCCTTCGGGGTGGTGCTGTCGGTGCTCGCGATGATCTCGATCATCCTGTTCTTCGTCACCTCGGCCGACTCGGCGGCGATCGTCATGGGCTCGATGAGCCAACGCGGCAAGCCGGAGCCCTCGACCTGGGTGACGATCGTGTGGGGCCTCCTCCTGGGGGCCGCCGCACTCGCTCTGCTGCTGGCGGGCGGCGAGACCGCGCTGTCGGGGCTGCAGTCGATCATGGTGGTCACGGCGCTGCCGTTCGCGATCATCGTGATCGGCATCATGTTCGCCTGGGGGCGCGAGCTCACCACCGATCCCTACATCCTGCGGCGGCGCTTCGCGCGGGCGGCGATCGCGCAGGGCGTGCGCCTGGGGATCGAGGAGCACGGCGACGACTTCGTCTTCGGCGCGACGGAGGTCGCCCCGGAGCAGGGCGCCGGCGCGGGCATCGACACCGACGACCCGGCGCTGACGGAATGGTACGAGTCGGCGACGGAGCAGATCCCGGTCGTCAGCGCCCAGGACGTCACCCGCACGCTCGAGCCGGGCCGGATCCAGCCCAAGGGTCCCGGCGACCCGCGCCACACCGCCTCGGGCGATGCCTCGCTCACGGTCGGCGAGGACCGCCCCCGTCGCCGCCGCGAGCCGGACCCGGACGCCGGGCGCGACTGACGCGAGACAGCAACCGCGCGCCGAGACAGTGGCCTGACGCCGCTGTCTCGGCCCGCAACCGCTGTCTCGCGGCAGGTGTGGCCACATGGCCGAAGCGCGGGCGCGGCGCGGGGCGACACGATCGACGCATGACGCTCTCATCATCCGTTCCGGCCGCCCGCACCGCCGCCCGCCGCGTCGGCCGTGCGCGCCGCCGCCGACGGCGAGGCGCTCATCTCTCCCCGCATCACCACGCGGCTGCTCGCGGAGTTCGCGCGCCGCCCTGCGCCCGAGCCCGCCGAGCCGCTCACGCTCCGCGAGGAGGACGTGCTCGCGCTGCTCGCCGAGGGCCTGACGAACGTGGAGATCGGGGAGCGGCTGCACTTGTCCCGCGGCACGATCAAGACGCACATCGGCGGCATCCTCGCCAAGCTCGGGGTGCGCAACCGCGTGGAGGCGGCGATGTGGGCGTACGAGTCGGGTCGGGTCGGCGGCGGGCCCGCCGCCGGGTGACGAGCGCTACGCGGTCATCCGCTCGAGGAGCTCGCGGTAGCGGGCGACGGTGCGCTCGATGACCTCGGCCGGCAGCTCGGGCGGCGCGCCCTGCTTGTCCCAGTGGGCGCTGAGCCAGTCGCGCACGATCTGCTTGTCGAAGCTCGCCATGCGCTCCTGCGGAGTCGATCCGCTCTCCCAGGACGCGCGGTCCCAGTAGCGCGACGAGTCGCTCGTGAGCACCTCGTCGGCCAGCCGCAGCACGCCGCGCTCGTCCACGCCGAACTCGAACTTCGTGTCGGCGAGGATGAGGCCGCGCGCCTCGGCCGCCGCGGCGGCGCGCGCGTAGATCGACAGCGAGGCGTCGCGCAGCTGCGCGGCGCGCTCGGCGCCGACCAGCTCGACGGTCCGCTCGAACGAGATGTTCTCGTCGTGCTCGCCGAGCGGCGCCTTGTACGCCGGGGTGTAGATCGGCTCGGGCAGGCGGTCGCCGTCCTGCAGGCCGGCCGGCAGCGGGATGCCGCACACCGTGCCGTGCTCGCGGTACTCGAGCCATCCGGATCCGGTGAGGTAGCCGCGCACGACGCACTCGACGGGCAGCATCTCGAGCGAGCGGACGACCATGGCGCGGTCGGCCACCTCGGCGGGCGCCGCCTCGCCGGTGAGGTGGTTCGGCACGGGCTCGCCGCCGTCCGCGCCCGCCAGCTGGTCGAACCACCACAGGCTCAGCGCCGTCAGGAGAGCGCCCTTGCCGGGGATGCCGGGGGAGAGCACGTGGTCGAACGCGCTCACGCGGTCGGATGCGAGCACGAGCATGCGGTCGTCGCCGCCGCCCGCGGGCCGGTACAGGTCGCGGACCTTCCCGGAGTACACGTGCGTCCAGCCGGGGATCTCGCGCGCCTCGCTCATCGCACCATTATCGCGGCCGGCGCCGAGACGCGCGGACGGGCCGGATCCGAGGGGATCCGGCCCGTGCGGCGCGGCTCACTGCAGGGCGAACACCGCCGGCTGGGCGAGGAAGCCGCCGTCGTACTCGAGCGCCGCGGGCGCGGCGTCGGCGGGGATGTCGAAGACGAGCACGCCCTGGAGCGTGTTGCCCGGGTTGATCTCCTCGTACAGGGAGTTGCCCTCGATGTAGAGCGCGGCCGCGTCGTTGGCGCCGAACTCGCGCCCGGCCGCGTCGAGGAGCTTCGCGTTGAACGAGGTGAAGCTGGTGGGGCCGTCGCCCGTGTTCGCGGCGGTGAGGTGCACGAGCACGAACTGCCCCTGCGCCCTCTCGCCGAGCAGCGTGCCGCCGAACTCCTCGCCGACCTGTGCGACGCCGGTCTCGACGCCCGTGACGGTCAGCTCGAGATCACCGGTCGAGGCGGGAGTGCCGAGGGGCGTGGTCGCGGGCTCGTCGGCCGGTTCCTCGGCCGCCGGCTCGTCGGCGCTCGTCGCACCGTCGTCCACCGCCTCATCCGCGGCGGGTGCGCTCGCCGCGTCGGCGGGAGCGGTGTCCGAGGCATCGGAGCCGCCGCCCTTCGGCACGAAGATCGCGATCAGCACCACGGCCACGATGGCCCAGAACCACCAGCGATGCAGGAACGACTTCTTCTTCGCCCCCGGCTCGGGCGCGGTCTGTGCGGTGGCCGGGGCCTGCGGGGCGGGGCTCTGCGGGGCGGGCGGCGGCGTGCTGTCGAACGGCATGGGGACTCCTCGGGTGCGTGCCGACGGATCGGCGGAAACGATGGGACCGCCTGGGCGGCGGGCTGCGGCGGCGGTGAACCGCGACCCCCTCAGCGTCGGCCCTCGTCCCTCCCCGGCGCTTCCTCCTTCCGGTCGGATCCGTCCGGACGATCGTCCGGAGCCCTCCGGACGGACGGATGAGGCGGGCGTCGGTGGTGGCCCATACCCTCGGAGCATGACGACGGCTGCGGGCTCCCGACCCGGCCGGTTCGCCCGGCTGCTCGACGGCGGCTGGTCGACCGGCCTGTTCGTGCTCGGCTGCCTGTGGGACATCTGCGCCGTCATGAACGTGCCGGGCGCGGCGGTGTTCCGCGCGGGCGTGCCGCGCGAGGTCTCGATCACCGACACAGGCACCCTCCTCGTGCTGGCCGCGATCATCGCGTGGGCGAGCGTGTTCGCGCGCGCCCGCCACCCGCAGCTCGTGCTCATCGCAGGCGGCGCGCTCATGATCCTCGGCGTCTCGTACGCCCTGGCGCTCGTCGGGGTGTTCCACGCCCTGCTGCGATGGCCGCGACGGTCCTCCCTGATCGGCGGGATCGCGGTGGCGGCGGTGGCGCTGTTCGTGCTGCGCGAGTCGCTGACCGAGTGGGGCGCCGCGCTGCCTTGGCTGTTCAGCGCCGACGGGGGTTCGCCGGGCGGTCCCGCCTGGGACATCGCGCGATGGGTCATCGCCGCCCTCGCGCTCTGCGCCGTCGGCGGGCTCGTCGTGCATCAGCGCACGCGCGCCGAGGCGGCGGCCAGCCGGGCGCGGGCGGCGCGCGAGCACGAGCGGGCCGACGCCCTCGGCGAGCAGCTGGCGCGGCAGGCCGAGCGGGAGCGGATCGCGCGCGACCTGCACGACGGCCTCGGCTACCGCCTCTCGACCGCCGCGCTCTCGGCGAGCGCCTTCGAGGCGCAGGTCGCCGCCGATCCGGCGATCGATCCGTCGCTCGCCGGCTGGGCACGCACCGTGCGGCAGCAGACGCACGCCGCGCTCGAGGACGTGCGCGGCGTCGTCGGCGGCCTGCGGTCCGAGCCGGCGGAGGCGCCGCCCGCGCCTCCCGCCTCGCTCCGGCTGATCGCCCCGCTGCTGACGGACCTGCGCGCGGGCGGCCGCCGCATCGACGCCTACGTGCTGATCGACGGCGCCGATCGGGTGGCCCCGGCGCTCGACGCCGCCGCGTACCGCATCGTGCAGGAGAGTCTCACCAACGCGCTGAAGCACGCGCCGGGGGAGCCGATCTCGCTCACGGTCGACGCCGCGCCGGACCGCGGCGTGCGCGTCCGGATCGAGAACCCGATGGCCGCACGCGGCGCCGGCGTGCCCAGCGGCGGTCAGGGGATCGTCGGCATCCGCGAGCGCGCCGCGTCGGCGGGCGGCTCGGCGTGGATCGGCCCCCACGAGGGGCGGTTCATCGTCGACGTCAGGCTGCCGTGGGCCGAGCGGGCCTGATCCTGTCGGCGGCGGCCGGTATCGTGGCCGCGTGCCCACCGACCATCCCGAGCGTCCCGTGCGCGTGCTGGTCGTGGACGACGACTACCTGGCGCGCACGGCCGTCACGCTGATCCTCGGTCCGCGGCCCGACATCGAAGTCGTCGGCGTCGCGGAGAACGGCCGGGAGGCGATCGAGCTGGCCCGCGCCCACCGTCCCGACGTCGTGCTGATGGACATCCAGATGCCCGCCATGGACGGCATCGAGTCGACGAGGGAGCTGCTGGCCCAGGTCGACACCGCGGTGGTCGCGATGACGAGCGTCGCGGGCACCGAGACCGTGCTGCGCATGCTCGAGGCCGGCGCCTACGGCTACGTGCTGAAGGACACGGCGCCCGACGCCCTCGCCGACGCGGTGCTCACCGTCGCCCGCGGTGACGCGTTCCTCGCGCCCCGGCACACGCGCGAGCTGGTCCAGCGACTCGGCGCGGGCACGGGCGGCGAGGCGCGGCGCGACGCGGTGACGCGGTTCGCGCAGCTGACGGAGCGCGAGCGGGAGGCCGCGCGTCTCGTGGCAGCCGGGGCGAGCGACGAGCAGATCGCGCGGGCGATGCACGTCGCGCCGTCGACGGCGAAGTCGCACGTCCAGGCCGCCAGGCTCAAGCTGGGCGCGGCCAACCGTCCCCAGCTGGCCGTGCTCGTCGAGCGCGCCGGCGAGACACCGCCCGAGGCCTGACGCCTGCGTCAGTGGAAGGTGGCGCTGCCGCTGTAGCCGGTGGGCGCCTCGGGGGAGCGGCCGAGTCCGAGGCCCTCGGCCAGGCCGGACCGCGCACCGGCGCTGTCGAGGCGCCGCTCGACGAGGCGCGCGTTGTAGCGGTTCGGGTAGGCGTAGACCGCGAGCAGCGCGAGGGAGATCACGGCCCCGATCGCGAACGTGATCATCGTCGCGTGCGGCAGGGCGAACAGCAGCGCGATCGACACGAGCGCCGGCGCCGTCGCGAGCGCCATCCGCACGAACATCGTCGACTGGTACACGCTGGCCCCCGCGCCCGGCGCCGCCTCGACGTGCGAGGCCGGCAGCGGCGGCACGCGCAGCCCGACGGTGACGATGCCGGCCCAGGCGGCGACGCCGACGGCGACCGGCAACGCGAGCCCGAGCACGTCCGGCATGCCCCAGGGGTCCTCGGCGGGCACCACGAATGCCATCACGACGCCCATCAGCGGGATCACGCCCAGGTAGGTCGAGACGATCATCCGCATCGTTCGCAGACGCGAGCTCGAGGTCATCCCGTCGGTCATGTCGTCCCCCTCCGTCGTGGCGGCGGCCTCGTCAGCCCACGCAGGCGGCGATGTCGCGCCGGTGGTGCGAGCCCTCGAGTCCGATGCGGTCGATGGCGTCGTAGGCGCGGGCGCGGGCCGTGGCGAAGTCGGGCGCCAGCGCCACGACGTTCAGCACGCGGCCGCCCGTGGCCAGCAGCGCGTCGCCCTCGGCGCGCGTGGCCGCGTGGGCGAGGTGCACGCCCTCGACGGCCGCGGCCTCGTCCAGCCCCGTCAGCGGGCGGCCCGTGACGGGCGCCTCGGGGTAGCCCTCGCTCGCAAGCACCACGGTCACGGCGGCGTCGTCCGAGAACTCCGGCGCGGGCGCCTCCTCGAGCGTGCCGCGCGCGGCGGCCAGGAGCAGCTCCGACAGCGGGGTGCGCAGCCGGGGGAGCACCACCTGGGTCTCGGGGTCGCCGAAGCGGGCGTTGAACTCGATGACCTTCACGCCGGCGTCGGTGAGGATGAGGCCGGCGTACAGCAGCCCGACGAACGGCGTTCCCTCGGCGTCGAGCTGCCGGATCACGGGCACGGCGATCCGCTCGGTCACTTCAGCGACGAACTCCGCCTCGCCGCCGAAGCGCTCGGCCAGCCACGGCAGCGGCGAGTACGCGCCCATCCCGCCGGTGTTCGGGCCGGCGTCGCCGTCGAGCGCGCGCTTGAAGTCCTGGGCGGGGCTGAGGGCGCGGACCGTGTCGCCGTCGCTGAGGAAGAACAGCGAGACCTCGGGGCCCGAGAGGAACTCCTCCACGAGCACCGGCCCGCTCGGCAGGTACTGCGCCGCGTGGGCGAGTGCCGCCGCGCGATCCTCCGTCACGATCACGCCCTTGCCGGCGGCCAGGCCGTCGGCCTTCACGACGTAGGGCGCGCCGAACGCGTCGAGTGCTGCCGCGACGGCCTCCTCGGTGCCGGCGTGCGTCGCGCGCCCCGTCGGCACGCCCGCGGCCTCCATGATCCGTTTCGCGAACGCCTTCGAGCCCTCCAGCTGGGCGGCGGCGCGGCCGGGGCCGAACACCGGGATGCCGCGCTCGCGCAGCGCATCGGCGACGCCGGCCACGAGCGGCGCCTCGGGCCCGATCACGACGAGGTCGACGGCGTTCTCGTTCGCGAAGCCGGTGACGGCCGCGGGGTCGAGCATGTCGAGGGTGACCAGGGTCGCGTCCCGCGCGATGCCGGCGTTGCCGGGCGCGGCGAGGATCTCGTGAGCGGTGGACTCCGAGCGCAGGGCCAGGATGATCGCGTGCTCGCGGGCGCCGGAGCCGAGGACGAGGATCTTCACGCGCACCAGCCTACGGTCCCCGCCGCGCGCGTGCCCGCCCGGATCCGCTGTTGAATGGGGGGATGGGGAAGCGGATCGAGACCGGGGACGGGCGGGAGGCGCTCGCCGCCGTGCGGGCGGCGCGCGAGGCAGGCGAGAAGCCGGCGCGGCCGCAGCTCGCCACCGCCGTGCGCTACCTGCTGCAGCTGCTCGTCGAGAAGGCGCCGGGCGCGTCGGTCGAGGTGCGCGTGCCGCCCTTCGGCGCCGCGCAGGTCATCCAGGGGCCGCGGCACACCCGCGGCACGCCACCCAACGTCGTCGAGATGGATGCGGCGACCTGGATCGACCTCGCCACGGGCGCGGCGCGGTGGGATGAGGCGCGAGCCGAGGGGCGCATCTCGGCCTCCGGGGTCCGCGCCGACATCGCCGCGCTGCTGCCGTTGCGGCCCTGAGCGGGCGGCCCGAGATCACCGGCAGCATTCAGGGTTCGGGTGTTTGAATAGCCGCATGTCCTCGCAGATCCCCGCGCGCGCCGACGAGCTCGTCGGCGTCCGTCGCGCGCCGAAGTACGGCGTCTTCGCCGCGCTCGGCGCCATGCTGGGCATTGCGGCGGCCATGATCCTGTCGACGGTGTTCGACGGCACGTCCGAGCCGAGCCGCTACACCGAGATCGAGTACAGCGCCTCGCAGGCGTTCGGCTTCATCCTGCTGTGGTGCCTGCCCGCCGGCATCCTCGTCGGGATGCTCGTGGCGCTGCTGCTCGACCGCACGGTGGGCCGCCGGGTGCGCCAGGCGCACGCCGTGCACGAGATCGTCGACGAGGGCTGACCGTCACACGAGGTCGGCCACGATCGGCCGCACGGCCTTGCCGTACGCGGCCACGTCGCCGCGCAGCCCGTCGCTGACCGCGATCGTGAGCTCGCCGATCCGCCAGAGCCCGCGCTGCGCGAACGGCAGGATCTGCACGTTCAGCACGAACGGATGCGCCGGGCGGCCGAGCCGCCTCTCCTCGTCGCGGACGAGGCTGTTCCAGACCCCGCCCGATCCGCGGCCGTGCTGCTCGAGGTTCAGTCGCCGGAGCGCCGCGTCGGCGAACTCGAGCGCGGCGGGCGCGAGGGGCGCGATCGCGGTCGCCAGCCGCACGGAGCTCTCCGGGACGGCGACGAGGTCGCCGAACCCGTCGACGAGCTCCAGCGGTTCGTCCGCCGGGTGGGCGAGCGGCTCCACCGTCATGTCCCAGTACTGCAGCCACTGCGCGGCCAGCACGTCGGACGCCTCGGCGCCGGTGGGTGCGCCGCGCAGCGACGGGAGCTGCTCGGGCGCACGCACGCCCAGGGCGCCGCGCAGGTAGAGCGCGACGAGCACGCCGAGGTCCGTGCCCTCGGTCACACGCCAGCTCGGCCACTCCGATGCCTGCATGCGGTCAGTCTAGGGACGCGGACGGCCGGCGTCGCCGGTCCGTCCAGCCCCCTCGCATCCAGCACGCGGGCGCGGCAGATAGTCTTGACCCCGTGGTCTCCGATCCCACTTCCGCGCGCACGTCCGCGCACAACTCCACGTACACCGAGGCCGGTGTCGACACGGCCGCCGGCGACCTCGCCGTCGAGCTGATGAAGTCGTCGGTGCGCGCCACGCAGGGGCCGGAGGTGCTCGGCGGCGTCGGCGGGTTCGCCGGCCTGTTCGACGCCAGCGCGCTGAGGGGCTACCGTCGCCCGCTGCTGGCGACGAGCACCGACGGCGTCGGCACGAAGGTGGCGATCGCGCAGGCGATCGACAAGCACGACACGATCGGGCAGGACCTGGTCGGCATGGTCGTCGACGACATCGTCGTCGTGGGCGCCCGCCCGCTGTTCATGACCGACTACATCGCGTGCGGCAAGGTGTTCCCCGAGCGGATCGCCGACATCGTGCGCGGGATCGCCGACGCGTGCCGCGCGACGGGCACGGCCCTCGTCGGCGGCGAGACGGCGGAGCACCCCGGCCTGCTGGGCGTGGACGACTACGACGTCGCCGGCGCGGCCACCGGCGTGGTCGAGGCCGACGCGGTGCTCGGCGCCGAGCGCGTGCGCCCTGGCGACGCCGTGCTGGCGCTCGGCTCGAGCGGCCTGCACTCCAACGGCTACTCCCTCGTGCGCCACATCCTCAGCGGCGCCGGCATCGGCTACGGCGACCACGCCGCCGACCTCGGCACCACGTGGGGCGAGGCGCTGCTCGAGCCCACGCGCCTGTACACCTCGCCGCTGCTGCGCCTCATCGCGCAGACCGACGACGGCGTGCACAGCCTCAGCCACGTCACGGGCGGCGGCATCGCGGCCAACCTCGCGCGCGTGCTGCCCCGCGGCACGTGGGCCGAGGTGGATCGGTCGACCTGGAGCCCGAGCCCCGTCTTCCGCGTGCTGAGCGACATCGCCGGCACCACGCTCGAGTCGAGCGAGGGCACCTGGAACCTCGGCATCGGCTTCCTCGCGATCGTCGATCCGGCCGTCGTCGACGCGGCCGTCGCGGCGCTGGCCGAGGACGGCATCCCGGCCTGGCAGGTCGGATCGGTCGGCGCCGGCGACCCGCCGGGCGACGGATTCGAGCAGGGCGCCAAGGGCGTCGACGGCGGCGCGGTGCGCCTGGTCGGCGCGTACGCGGCCCGCTGACACGGAGAGAACGGACGAAGTAACCACCCCATGTGCGGCATCGTCGGAATGGTCGGGAGCTCCCCGGTCAACCAGGACATCTACGACGCGCTTCTCCTTCTGCAGCACCGCGGCCAGGACGCCACGGGCATCGCGACGGCCGAACCCAACGGCGTCATGCACCTGCAGAAGAAGCCGGGCCAGGTGCGCGAGGCGTTCCGCACCCGCGACATGCGATCGCTGCTCGGCAACGTCGGCCTCGGCCACGTGCGCTACGCCACGAAGGGCACGGCGTCGGCCGAGGAGGAGGCGCAGCCGTTCTACGTGAACTCGCCGTACGGCCTTGTCCTCATCCACAACGGCAATCTCACGAACACGCGCGAGCTCACGGCCGACATGGCCCGCCGCGACCGTCGGCACCTCAACTCGTCCAGCGACACCGAGCTGCTGCTCAACGTGCTCGCCAACGAGCTGCAGGCGACCACGAGCCCCGTCGACCTCGAGCCCGAGCGCATCTTCGAGGCCGTCACCCGCACGCAGCGCCGCATCGAGGGTGCGTACGCCGTGATCTCGATCATCGCCGGCTACGGCCTGCTCGCCTTCCGCGATCCGTTCGGCATCCGCCCGCTCATCCTGGGCCGCCGCACGGGCGAGGACGGCCGCGACGAGTGGGTCGTCACGAGCGAGTCGCTCGTGCTCGAGAACGCGGACTACGAGGTGGTGCGCGACGTGGAGCCCGGCGAGGCGGTGTTCATCTCGAACGACGGCGAGCTGTTCTCCAAGCAGTGCGCCGACGACCCCCAGCTGCTGCCGTGCTCGTTCGAGTACGTGTACCTCGCGCGCCCCGACTCGATCATGAACGGCGTCTCGGTGTACGAGTCGCGCCTGCGCATGGGCGAGAAGCTGGCGGCGACGATCGCGAAGCACGTGCCCGAGGGCCTCATCGACGTGGTCATGCCGATCCCGGATTCGTCGCGTCCCGCGGCGATGGAGGTGGCGCGCGTGCTGGGCATCGAGTACCGCGAGGGCTTCTACAAGAACCGCTACGTCGGCCGCACGTTCATCATGCCGGGCCAGGCGGTGCGCAAGAAGAGCGTGCGCCAGAAGCTCAACGCCATGTCGAGCGAGTTCCAGGGCAAGAACGTGCTGCTGATCGACGATTCGATCGTGCGCGGCACGACGAGCAAGCAGATCGTGCAGATGGCGTACGCCGCGGGCGCGAAGACGGTCACCTTCGCGTCGGCGGCGCCGCCGGTGCGTCACCCCCACGTCTACGGCATCAACATGCCCTCACGCCACGAGCTCATCGCGCACGGGCGCACCATCCCGCAGATCGCGGAGGCGCTCGGCTGCGACTACCTCGTCTACCAGGAGGTCGACGATCTGCGCGACGCGATCATCGAGAGCGCCACGGGAGAGGCGGCCTTCCGCGATCTCGACATGAGCTGCTTCGACGGCCGCTACGTGACGGGCACCGTCACCGACGAGTATCTCGAGTGGGTCGAGGGATCGCAGAGCTCCTGAGCCCGGCTGGCCTCAGCGCGGGTCGGCGCGGCTGAATCCGGGCACGAGAAAATCGCCGTGGGTGGGAACCCACGGCGATCTCACGACGGATGGCTTATGCCGCCTCGTCGTCGTCCTCGTCGTTGTCCGTGTACTCGTCGGCCCACTTGTCGACGTACAGGTCGTCGTCGTTGTGGCTGCCGAGTTCGCGCTCCAGCGCGTTGTAGTCAACGGCAGGGCTGTACGACTTGAGTTCACGGGCGAGCTTTGTGTGCTTCGCCTTCTGACGGCCACGCCCCATGCGCGAGACCCCCTCGTATTGAGCTGCGGGTGCTGCCCCGATGTGATCGAATTCACCGGCGGAACGGCCGGAAAGAGTAGACTTGAGGATACCACGAGGGCTGGAAGCACCGGCCTCCTGGCAACCCTGAAGGGGGCGATGACGATGTCGGAGAACCAGGCGGAGACCGCCGGAGGCGTCCGCATTCCGGACGAGGACAAGGCCCTGCAGGGGGCCGTCGTCGTCGGAGCGGTGCCCGATCAGAACCCGCGAGTCCTCCGAGAAGCCGCCCGATACGCCAAGCTGATGGGCGCTCCGCTCGTGGTCGTGCACGTCGATGTGACGCGCTTCGTCACCTACGAGGACCCGGACGGGTACGTGCACTCCGCGCCGATCGACATCAACGTCGACGCCGGCGCCGAGGAGTTCGAGGCCGTCAAGGCCCACGCGGCGGAGGCGCTCGACGGCAGGGCGGAATGGACCGCCCGGCAGCTCGTGGGCGACCCGGCGCTGGCGCTGAAGCACTTCACGACGAAGATCGACGCGAAGCTCATCGTGATCGGCACGCGCAAGCGGGGCTTCGGCGAGTCGCTGCGCGAGTTCTTCACGGGGTCGGTCGCCGCGCGCCTCTCGCACCGCCAGTCGATCCCGTTGCTCGTCGTGCCGCAGGGCGAGCTGCTCGCCGACGACGAGGAGTACCCGCCCTCCGACCTCACCTGACGGCGAGGTCGTCGCGGCGCCGCCGGCGCTCCTGGCGCCGCTTCCACCAGGCGGCGATCCGCGCGATCTGGCGGCGCATCCACGCCGCGCTGCGGCGCGCCCACGCGAACTCCGTGCCGAGGATGGCGAGACCGCCGAGCAGCACGAGCGCTCCGGGCCCCGGCAGCGGCAGCAGGATCACCCCGAGCGCGGTGACGATGCCGCCGACGGTGCCCACGGTCGTCCGGTAGCCGCGACGGATCCGCGGGTGGCGATCGATCCACCCCCGGATCCGTCCACGGTCGGCCGGTGCGCCAGGCGGGCCGGCCGGCCACCGCGGTTCGGGAACCGCCATCTCAGCCCCTGAGCACGCGGGTGAGCTCGCGCGCCGCCTCGTCGAGGGTGCGGGCGAGGTCGTCGACCACGGAGGGCGCGAGCTCCCCGCCGCGCGCGACGTGCGTGCGCAGCTCGCTGCGGACCCGGCCGCGGAAGTCCGCGACCACGGCCTCCGCGCGCTGCAGCTGCTCGCGCGACTGCGCGCGGTCGTCGGCCGCAGGCGGCGGAGAGGTCCGCTCGGCGTGGGCGGCGGCCGCGAGATCGGCGCGCAGGCTCTTCATCGCCTCGCGCACGCTCGCGCGCACGCCGTCGGCGATGATCCGGACCGAGTCGGCCAGCCCCGCCTCGATGCCCGCGATGTCGTCCGCGCGCGAGGCCACCTCGGCGCGGCCCGCGTCGGTGATCTCGTACACCGTCTTGCGGCCGTCGGCGGTCTTGGTCACGAGCCCCTCCTCCTCGAGCTTCGACAGCCGGGGGTAGATCGTGCCGGCGCTCGGGGTGTAGGTGCCGCCCGTGCGCTCGGCGAGGGCCTGCATGATGTCGTAGCCGTGGCGCGGCGCCTCGTTCAGCAGGTTCAGCAGGTACAGCCGCAGGTCGCCGTGCGAGAAGACGGCGGGCATCAGAGGTCACCGTCCTTCGGCGGGGTCAGGGGTGCCTCGGTGCTCGCGGCGTCCTCGGCGCCGGCCGTGCCGCCGCGGCGCACAACCGTGATGTCACCCGCGACCGTGTTGGCGCGGACGTCGGCGAAGGCGCCGGAGAGCTCCCCGGTCGATCCGCTGTAGCTGGAGGGCACGCCGCTGCCGCGCGGCACGCCGTCGACCGTGAGCCGGCCGCTCGCGCTGCGCAGCACGTAGTTGGCGGGGTAGTCGGCGTCGAGCCGGAAGGTGGCCCCGCCCGAGACGCCGTTGAGCGAGATCGCGCCGATCGGGCCCTCGGCGTCGACGAAGGCGGTGCCGGACACCGAGTCGATGTCGGCCTTCGTCACGGCGCCGGAGACCATCACGTCGCCCGAGACGGTGTGCGCGTCGAACGGGCCGGTGAGGCCGCGCACCTGCACGTCGCCCGAGACGGCGTTCACGCGCAGCGCGCCCTCGTGGCCGTCGACGAGCACATCGCCCGAGACGGTGTTGACCGAGACGTCGCGGCGCAGACCCGCGACAAGAGCGGTCGCGCTGACCACGCCCAGCGTGAGCGCGACATCGCGCGGCGCCGCCACGCTGATCTCGGCGCGCGGTCCGCCCGCGCCGAAGTTGCGGAACACCTCGAGGAAGTTGTCCCACCGCAACTGCGGGTGGTCGATCTCGAGCTGGCCGCCCGAGAGCTCGACCCGCAGGTCCTTCACGGTCACGCCGCGGATCTCGACGCGCACGTCGGGCTCGTCGTGGGCGATCACGTCGATCTGCCCGCCGACGAGGCCGATCTTGAGCGACAGCACGCCCTCGACGTCGATGACCCGGTTCTCGCCCGGGTGGATCAGCCATTTCTCCATGGTCCTCGCTCCTGCAAGACGGCCGGATCGCCCGGCGGTGAATTCGAGATATATCTCGATATGAAAGAGTGAAACACGATATATCTCGATCCGCAAGGGGATACTGTGGGCGGGTGGCCGTCCGCTTCCGCCGCTCGCCCCTTCGGTGGGGGCTGCTGCCGCTCGTCGTCGCCGGCGGGGCGGTGGGGGTGACCGGGCGGTACCTGCTCACGGCCGACACGAGCGATCCGCTCCTGGGGCTGCCGATGGTCCTTCTCGTCAACGCGCTCGGCTCGGGGCTGCTGGGCGTGCTCGTGGGCTGGGCGGGCGACCGGCCGCGCCTGCGCGCGTTCCTCGGCACGGGCGTGCTGGGCGGCTTCACGTCGTACAGCGCGCTGGCGCCGGTGTTCGCGCTCGTGACAGTGAGCTCGGTCGAGGCCGGCGCGCAGGCGAGCCCTCTGGCCGCCGCGGGCACGCTGCTGCTGCTCGCCGTCGGCGGGGCGCTGCTGTTCGTCGCGCTGCCGGCGGGGCTGGCCGCCGTCGGCTACGCCATCGGGCGCCGCGCGGCGAGCGGGGGCGACGCGTGAACCCCCTCGAGGTGCTGGCCGTCGCGCTCGCCGGCGGGGTCGGCGCGGGTCTGCGCTGGATGATCGACGCCGCGCTGCGCCCCTCGCGCGGCTTCCCGTGGCCGATCCTGCTCGTGAACGTCAGCGGCTGCTACGTCATGGCGATCCTCGCGACCGCGTTCGCCGGCGCGGGATCGCCGATCCTCACCGTCGTTACCACCGGGCTGCTCGGCGGCTACACGACGTTCTCGACCGTCTCGGTCGACACGGTCGAGCTGTGGCTCGCGGGTCGTCGCGTCGCGGCCGTCGGCAACGGCGTCGGCACCCTGCTGCTGTGCGTGCTCGCCGCCGCGCTCGGCCTGCTGACCGCGGCCGCGTTCGGCGCGTGAACACGGGGGATGTCCCCCGCGCGTGGCGCGCGCGCCCTGTGCCAGACTGATCGCGTCGGATACAGCACCGTATCGGCGGTGTCGACCGGCGCCGCCGGTCGAGATCGAGAGTCCCCGTCTTGTCGAAACTCGCCGTCCTCAGCCTCAAGAACCGCGCCCTCATCGCGCTCATCACGATCTGCGCCGCCGTCTTCGGCGGCATCGGGCTCACGAGCCTGAAGCAGGAGCTCATCCCGTCGATCGAGCTGCCCGCGCTCATCGTCATGAGCACCTACCCCGGCGCCTCGCCCGAGGTGGTCGAGAACGACGTGTCGACGCCGATCGAGGAGGCCATCCAGTCGGTCCCCGACCTCGATTCGACGACCGCCACGAGCACGACGAACGCGTCGATCGTGCAGGCGATGTTCGCGTACGGCACCGACCTCGGCACGGCGGAGCAGAAGATCCAGCAGGCGATCAGCCGCGCCCAGCTGCCCGAGGACGTCGATCCGCAGGTGATGTCGGTGAGCATCGACGACCTGCCCGTGATCCAGATCGCCGTGAGCGGATTCGGCGAGGGCGAGGACGCGCAGGGCGAGCTCGAGAACTCCGCCATCCCCGAGCTCGAGGACGTCGACGGCGTCGCCTCGGCGTCGATCGTCGGCGGCGTGGGGCAGCGGATCACGATCACGCCCGACACCGCCGAACTCGCGGCGCGCGGCTTCTCGACCCAGGCGATCGGCGACGCCATGGAGCAGAACGGCGTGCTGTTCCCCGGTGGCGACATCACCGAGGGCGACGAGACGCTCACGGTGCAGACCGGCGCGAAGGTGACCTCGGTCGAAGACATCGCGGCGCTCCCGCTCGTCGCCGCCCCCGGCGAGCCGCAGCTCGACCCCGCCACCGGTGCGCCCGTCGTTCCCGACGTCACCACGATCGGCGACGTGGCGAGCGTCGAGCTGGCGAACGATCCGGTCTCGTCGATCTCGCGCGTCAACGGCGAGGACGCCATCTCGATCTCGATCACGAAGCTGCCGGCGGCCAACACCGTCGAGGTCTCGGACGGCGTGCTCGCCGCCGTCGCGGACCTGCGCGAGACGTTCCCCGACGCGGAGTTCACGGTCGTGTTCGACCAGGCGCCGTTCATCGTCCAGTCGATCGAGACGCTCGCCGTCGAGGGCATGCTCGGCCTCGTCTTCGCCGTCGTCGTGATCCTCGTGTTCCTGCTGTCGATCCGGTCGACGCTCGTCACGGCGATCTCGATCCCGACGAGCGTGCTCATCGCGTTCACCGGCATGCAGGCGTTCGGCTACTCGCTCAACATGCTCACGCTCGGCGCGCTGACGATCTCGATCGGCCGCGTGGTCGACGACTCGATCGTCGTGATCGAGAACATCAAGCGGCACTATGTGGGCGACGCCGACAAGGGCGACGCGATCCGCCTCGCCGTGCGCGAGGTCGCGGGCGCCATCACGTCGTCGACGATCACGACGGTCGCTGTGTTCCTGCCGATCGCCTTCGTGGGCGACATGGTCGGCGAGCTGTTCCGGCCGTTCGCGCTCACGGTGGGCCTGGCGATGCTCGCCTCGCTCTTCGTCGCGCTGACGATCGTGCCGGTGCTGGCGTACTGGTTCATGAAGCCGGGCAAGCCGCTGCGCGACGCCGACGGCAGGCAGATCGACCCCGAGAGCCCCGACGCCCCGCCCTCGCGCCTGCAGCGGGCCTACCTGCCCGTGCTGCGGTGGACGCTCAAGCACGGCTGGGTGACGCTGCTGATCGCCGTGCTCGTGCTCGGCGGCACGGTGGCGATGGCGCCGCTCATGAAGGTGAACTTCCTGGGCGACACCGGGCAGAACACCATGACCGTCACGCAGGACCTCGGTCCGAGCGCGAGCCTCGAGGCCAAGGACGAGGCCGCGGCGAAGGTGGAGCAGGCGCTCGAGGGCGTCGACGGCATCGAGACCGTGCAGGTCTCGGTGGGATCGAGCGGATCGCCGCTGCAGGATGCCTTCTCGGGTGGCGGATCGGCGACGTTCTCGATCATGACCGACGCCGACGTCGACCAGGAGGTGCTGCGCGCCGACGTGCAGGAGGCCGTGGCCGGCCTGGAGGATGCGGGCGAGATCACCGTGGCCGCGGCGGCCGGGTTCGGATCCACCGACATCGAGGTGAGCGTCTCGGCACCCGACCCGCAGACGCTGCAGGAGGCGACCGACGCGATCGTCGCCGAGCTCGACGGGCGCGCCGGCGTGGGCGAGGTGACGGACGACCTGGCCGCGAGCCTGCCGTACATCGGCGTGGTCGTGGACCGTGAGGCGGCCGCGCAGCGGGGCCTCAGCGAGGTCGCCGTCGGCGGGATCGTCTCGAACACGATGAACGATCAGCAGATCGGCACCGTCGAGATCGACGACACGGCGCTCACGGTGTACATCGCCGTCGAGGACCCGCCGGCGACGATCCAGGAGCTCCGCGAGCTGGAGATCCCCAGCGCGCTCGGGATGGTGCAGCTGCAGGACATCGCCACGGTGGAGGAGACGGCCAGCCCCACGTCGATCACGACGGTGCAGGGTCGACGCACCGCCGCCATCACCGTGCCGCCGGCGAGCGACAACCTCGCGGAGGCGACGGCCTCGGTGACCGCGGCGCTCGACGCTGTCGACCTGCCGGACGGCGCGCGGGCGGAGGTGGGCGGCGTGGCCGAGCAGCAGGCCGAGTCGTTCTCGCAGCTGGGTCTCGCCATGCTCGCGGCGATCCTCATCGTCTACGTCGTGATGGTGGCGACCTTCAAGTCGCTGCGCCAGCCGCTGCTGCTGCTCGTCTCGGTGCCGTTCGCGGCGACCGGCGCGATCCTGCTGCAGGTGGTCACGGGCGTGCCGCTCGGCGTCGCCTCGCTCATCGGCGTGCTCATGCTCATCGGCATCGTCGTCACGAACGCCATCGTGCTCGTCGACCTCGTGAACCAGTACCGCGAGCATCACGGACTCAGCACGCGCGACGCCACGCTCGTGGGCTCGTCCATGCGTCTGCGGCCGATCCTCATGACGGCGCTCGCGACGATCTTCGCGCTCACCCCGATGGCGCTCGGCATCACCGGGCACGGCGGCTTCATCTCGCAGCCGCTGGCGATCGTCGTGATCGGCGGTCTCGTGTCGTCGACCTTCCTCACGCTCATCGTGCTGCCCACGCTGTACAACCTCGTCGAGGGGGCCAAGGAGCGGCGGATCGCCCGCCGCGGCGGCGGCGCGGCACCGTCCGGCGACGGCGGCCCGGACGACGGTCCCACCGCGCCGGGCGGGTCGGACGCCTCGACCGGATCGGTCGCACCGGATCGTGCGGAGGCCGAGGCGCCCGCGCTGCAGCCCTCGCCCGCGGCGGCGCCGGTCGGTCCGGCACCGGTGGCGCCGCGCGACGCCGCCTCGGCGCACGTCGAGCACGGGACGCTGCCGAACGCCTCGCCGGTGCAGACCAGCCGTCGCGCCCTGCGCGGCTGAGCCGCGCCACCCGCACAGGCTTTCTCCCAGGCGGGTTCGGTACGCTGAGGGGTCGGCTTTGGGATTCCGCGTATGTGTGCGCGGGTGTGTGTGGTCCTGACGTGGCCGCATGACACCTATGGAAGGTGCGTACTTTCGCATGCCCAAGAACACCAATCGATCCGGCGCTCGCGCCCCGAAGAACTTCGACCCGCGCTACGCGAAGAAGTCGACCGGAGGCCCGTTCCGCGGCCACGGTCGCGACGACGAGCGCAAGCCCCGCTGGTCGGCCGACGACCGCGGCGCCCGCACGGGTGCCCGCGACGAGCGCACCGGCTCGACCGGCGACCGCCGCTTCGACGGCCCCCGTCGCGACGACCGCGCCGGTCGCCCGGAGCGCACGAACGACCGCGGCGAGCGTCGCACGTACGGCGACCGCCCCGCCGGTGAGCGCCGTTCCTACGGCGACCGCCCCGAGCGCGCCGGCGGCTTCCGCCGCGACGACCGCCCGGCTCGCGACGACCGCCCGCGCTACAACCGCGACGACCGCCCGGCTCGCTCCTACGGCGACCGCCCGGGGCGCGACGAGCGCCCCCGCTTCGACCGCGACGACCGCCCGGCCCGCTCGTACGGCGAGCGCACCGAGCGTCCCCGCTACAACCGCGACGACCGCCCGGCCCGCTCCTACGGCGAGCGCACCGAGCGCCCGCGCTACGAGCGCGACGAGCGTCCGGCCCGCCGCTTCGAGGGCGACCGCCCCCGCTACAACCGCGACGACCGCCCGGCCCGCGACGAGCGCCCGCGCTTCGACCGTGACGACCGCCCGGCCCGCCGTTTCGACCGCGACGAGCGCCCCGCCCGCCGCGAGTTCGACGGCGAGCGCCCCGCCCGCCGCCAGACCGAGGGCGAGCGCGCGTGGCAGGAGCGCCGCGAGGCGCCCGTGCGCTCCAAGCAGCAGGAGGAGCAGATCGACGTCGTCCACGAGCGTCTCGAGGCGCAGGCTGTGCAGGCCGAGGACGTCACCGAGATGACCTTCGGCGACCTGGGCCTGGGCGACAACATCGTCCGCGCCCTCGCCGACCTGGGTGCCTCCAAGCCGTTCCCGATCCAGGCGTCGACGGCCCCGTCGATCCTCGAGGGTCGCGACGTGCTGGCCCGCGGCCGCACCGGCTCGGGCAAGACGATCGCCTTCGGCGCCCCGCTGGTCGAGAAGATCCTCCGCGCCAAGGCGGGTCAGAAGCGCGAGTTCGGCCGCTCGCCGGTCGCGCTGATCATGGCGCCGACGCGCGAGCTCGCGCTGCAGATCGACCGCACCGTGCAGCCGATCGCCCGCAGCGTGGGCCTGTTCACCACGCAGATCTACGGCGGCGTGCCCCAGGCGCGCCAGGTGGGCGCGCTGAAGAAGGGCGTCGACATCATCATCGGCACGCCCGGTCGCATCGGCGACCTGCAGCGCCAGGGCAAGCTGGACCTCTCGCAGATCCAGATCTCGGTGCTCGACGAGGCCGACCACATGTGCGAGCTCGGCTTCCTCGAGCCCGTGCAGGACATCCTGCGCCTGACGAGCGAGGGCGGCCAGAAGCTGCTCTTCTCGGCGACGCTCGACCGCGAGGTCGCCGCGCTCGTCGACGAGTTCCTCGTCGACCCGCAGGTGTACGAGGTCGCCGGCGAGACGCAGGAGACCGGCACGATCGATCACCGCGTGCTCGTGGTCGACCAGCGCTCGAAGTCCGAGATCCTCGACGCGCTCGTGGACCGCGAGGGCAAGACGCTCGTCTTCACCCGCACGCGCGCCTTCGCCGAGATGCTCGCCGAGCAGTTCGACGACGCCGGGATCGATGCGATCTCGCTGCACGGCGACCTGAACCAGGCCAAGCGCACGCGCAACATCGAGCGCTTCATGAAGGGCCGCGCCCGCGTGCTCGTCGCCACAGATGTCGCCGCGCGCGGCATCCACGTGGACGACGTCGACCTGGTGATCCAGGCCGACGCCCCCGACGAGTACAAGACGTACCTGCACCGCGCCGGCCGCACCGGCCGCGCGGGCAACTCCGGCCGCGTCGTCACGCTGATCACCCGTCAGCGTCGTCGCAAGATGACCGAGATGCTGCAGCGGGCCGAGATCCAGGCTCCGTTCGACGAGGTGCGCCCCGGCGACGACCTCATCGACGAGCTGGCCGGCGCCCCCACGGTCGAGGAGCTGACCACGGCGTAAGCCGCAGCACGCACGTGAAAGGCGGGCCGCCCCCTCGGGAGCGGCCCGCCTTTCTCATGCGGATCAGTCGGCGGTCTCGCCGTCCTCCAGATGGATGAGGCTGAGCTCGAACTCGAGCGTGATGCGCTCCGACACGAGCACGCCGCCGGCGTCGAGCGGCACCTGCCACTCCAGGCCGAAATCGCGGCGATCGATCCGCCGGGTGCCCTCGAAGCCGGCGCGCAGGCGGCCGTTGGCGTCGCGCCCGATGCCCGTGAACTCCAGCGGGATGCCCACGTGCTTCATCGTGTTCTTGATCGTCAGCGCGCCGTTGACGAGGAAGGCGTTCTCGCCCACCTGGTCGAAGCTCGTCGACTCGAAGGTGATCTCGGGGTACTTCTCGACCTCGAAGAAGTCTCCCGTGCGCAGGTGCGCGTCGCGCTGCTCGTTGCCCGTGTTCACGCTCGCGGCCTTGACGCGGACCTCGACGTGGGCGTCGTCGATGCCACCCTCGCCGACCACGAGCTTGCCCGAGATGTCGTGGAAGGCGCCGCGCACCTTCGAGACCATCGCGTGCTTGACTGCGAACCCGAAGCGCGAGTGGGCCGGGTCGATGATCCACGTGCCCGCGTATGCCGGATCGAACTCCGTCATGTCGTCTCCAACTCTCACCGGCGCCGTCGTTCGGCGCCGATCCTTCGTGGGCAGGACGTCCCGAACCCGCCCTTACTCTGTCACATCCACCCGCGCGGCAGCGTGATCGCCGCGAAGGCGATGAAGACGGCGGCCGTGGCGGCCCATCCGGCCACCACGGCCACGGTGTCGGCGGTCCGCCAGCACAGGACGCGCCGCTCCGTGCGGGTGGGGTGGGCGCCGAACGCGCGCGCATCCATCGCGAGGGCCACCCGTTCGGCGTGCCGGATGGCGCCGGCCAGCAGGGGCACGAAAGACGCGGCGGCGCGCGACAGACGCGTTCCGCCCGTGCCGCGCACGCGATGGGCGGCGCGGATGATCGCCATCTCCCGCCGCAGGCGCGGGGCGAATCGGTACGCGGCGAGGGCGGCGTACCCGATCCGGTACGGCACGCCCAGGTGCTGCACGATCGCGCGCACGAGATCGGGACCGGTGGTGGTGAGGCCGGGGACGAGCGCGATCGCGAGCATCGCCGTGAGGCGCAGGCCCGTCGCGGTGCCCGTGCGGGGATCGGTCCACAGCGCGAAGCCCGCCGCGAGGGCGACGAGCACGGCGGGCAGCGCGACGCCGAGCCACAGCCCCAGCCGCCGATCCCGTCGCGCGCCGACGAGCAGCACGAGCGCCGACAGGATCGCGAGGGCCGCCGGGGTGGCCAGGTCGCGCGTGAACACGACGCCGACGAGCGCGGGCAGGACGGCGGCGAGCTTCGCGAGCGGATCGAGCCGCTCGAGGGGCGCGGCCCGCCGTGGCCCGGACGCGCCGGCCGGCCCCTCGGCGGTCTCGAGGGGGCGCGGCCGATCGAACACCGCGCGGGCGGTCGGCAGGGTCTCGTCGGCGGGACCGACGGCGACGAGCTCCCCGCCGTCCATGACCGCGACGTGCGTGGCGTGCTCGGCGACCAGGCGCAGGTCGTGCGTGACCACCACCACCGTCGTGCCGTGGGCGTGCAGCTCGTCGAGCAGCGCCAGGAGCTCGTCGGCCCGCGCGCGATCCTGCCCGAAGGTCGGCTCGTCCAGCACGAGCACCCCGCCGGGGCGGTCGGCCCCCGCGATCAACGCGGTCGCGACCGACAGCCGCCGCTTCTGCCCGCCCGAGAGCCGATAGGGGTGCCGATCCGCGTGCTCGGTCAGCCCGAACCGGGCGAGCATCGCGTCGACGCGCGCGTCGCGCTCGGCACCCGGCACGCGGCGCAGGCTGTGCGCGAGCTCGCCGCGCACGGTGTGGGAGACGAACTGGTGCTCGGGGTTCTGGAACACGAACCCCACGCGCTCGGCGAGGCGTCGCGGGGGCGCGGCGCCCGCATCGAGCCCGGCGACGCGCACGGTGCCGCGGGGTGGGGGTGCGACGCCCGCGAGCGCCTGCGCCAGCGTGGTCTTGCCCGCGCCGTTGGGCCCGACGATCGCCGTGAACGAGCCCGCGGGCACGTCGAGCGAGACGTCGCGGATGAGCGCGCGGCGACCCCGGCCGCGCCCCGTCCGCACCGTCAGCCCGCGCGCCGACACGGCGGGGGCGACGTCGCCGGCGGGCGTCGGCACGGGCCGGCGGCTCGGCTCGCCGTCCCGGGGCAGCCACACGCCCATCGCGCGCAGCTCGGCGGCGTGGCGGTCGAGCACGTCGGCGGGGTCGCCGTCGTGGGCCAGGCGTCCGTCGGCGTCGAGCACGACCACGCGCGTCGCGAGCGGCAGCGCGGCGTCGACGTCGTGCTCGACGAGCAGGACGGCGTGCTCCCCGGCGGCGACGAGGTCGGCGAGCGCCGCGTACACGTCGCGCACGCCCGCGGGATCGAGCTGCGCGGTCGGCTCGTCGAGCACGAGCAGCGGGCTGCGCATCGCGAGCGCGCAGGCGATCGCGAGCCGCTGCTTGCCCCCGCCCGAGAGCTCGTCCGGATCGTCGTGGCGGCGCTCCCACAGGCCCACGCGCCGCAGGGACTCCTCGCTGCGCGCCCGCACCTCCGCGGCGCCCAGGCGCAGGTTCTCGAGGCCGAAGGCGACCTCGTCGAGCACGCTCGAGGTGACCAGCTGCGCGTCGGGGTCCTGGAACACCATGCCGACGCTCGTGCTCAGCTGGGCGGGCGACGCTCCCGCGGCGTCCCGCCCGCCGATCCGCACGACGCCCTCGACGTCGGCGTCGATGTGGTGCGGCACGAGCCCGTTGAGCGTGAGGGTGAGCGTGGTCTTGCCGCTTCCGCTCGGGCCGAGCAGCAGCACGACCTCGCCCGTGCGGATCTCGAGCGAGACCTCGCGCGGCGCCGGCCGCGGGGCGTCGAGATGCGCGACGCTCACGCGCGCGAGCGCGGCGAGCGGGGCGTCGGTCATCCGATCAGCGTATGCGGCCGCGCCCGGGTCACGCCCGCGGCGCCGGGTGCCGCTCGGCCCGGCGCCCGCGTTCCCTGCCGCGGCCCGGCGTGACGCCGGCGCGCTCGAGCCCGCGACCGATCCAGAGTCCGAGCAGCGTCCACGCCACGGGGCCCAGCAGCGACAGCGCGAGGTAGGCGGCCTGCGCCCACGCGGGCAGCTCGCCCAGGTCGGCCGCCATGGCGACGACGAACGCGACGAGGGCGCCGATCAGCAGCGCCGAGACGAGGTACCGCCACCAGCTCCAGGCGCGGTACCGGAACACGGCCGCGACGCCCTCCTGGATGCCGCCGAACAGCAGCGCCGTGCCGAGGAACTGCGGCGCCCACACGGGCGCGATCGCGGCGCCGACGAGGCCGGCGAGCACGTGCGTCACCAGCGCCACCCACGGCATCCGGAACAGCTCCTGCGCGACGATGCCGGGCAGCGTGTGCACGCCCAGCAGGAAGCCGTACAGGAACGGCGCCGCCGCGAGGACGGGGATCGTGAGCCACCCCTCGATGCCGCCGAGCACGCCCGTCGCGACCGCGATCGCGGCGCAGACGAGGAGGACGCGCGTGGAGAGGACACCGGACTTGCTCACGCACCCGAGCCTATTGCGATCCGCCTGCGCCCCGGGCGGGTGGGCGGCACCGATCGCGCGCGGTTCAGATGCGGCGGCGCCGCGCGGTGAGCCGCACGTTCGGCAGCGGCGGTGCGGGGATGCGATCGTCGGGCTCGTGGCCCACGACGGATCCGAACCTCGCGTCGCGGGCCTCCCAGTGCGCGCGCGCCTCGGCGATCTCGTCGTGCGAGCGGCCGACGAAGTTCCACCACATCACGATGTCCTCGCCGAACGGCTCGCCGCCCAGCAGGAACACCATCGCCCCGCCCTCGGTCGACACCTCGATCCCGTCGCGGTGCACGCCCAGGTACAGCAGATCGAGCCGGTCGAGCGACAGGGAGGCCGCTCCGCCCGGTGCCGCATCGTGGACCCGCAGATCGCCCTCCACGTGCACGATGGCGTGCTCCCAGTCGCGCTGCAGCGGCAGCCGCACGCGCGAGCCGGGGGCGAGACGGATCTCGGCGCCCACGATGGGGCTGTAGACGGCGGCGGGGGAGTCGACGCCCGCGAACGAGCCGACCACGACGGTGATGTCGGGGTCGGCGCCCTCGCTCGCCGCGACGGCGGCGGACGGCAGCTCGCGGTGCTGCTCGAAGTGCGGCCCCTGGCGGCGCGCGCCCTCGGGCAGCGCGATCCACAGCTGCAGCGCGTCGATCGGTCCGGGCTCGTCGCCCACGGAGTACTCGGAGTGGCTGATGCCGTCGCCGGCGGTCATGATGTTCAGCTGCCCGCGCGTGATGCGCACGTCCGATCCGACGGCGTCGCGGTGGCGCACCTCGCCGACGAGGGGCCACGTCACCGTCTGGAGACCGATGTGCGGATGCGGATCGACGCGCATCATCGCCTCTTGCGGGCCGAACCGGTCGAGGAAGCACCACGCGCCGACCAGCGGCAGGTCGCGCTGTGGCAGGGAACGCGACACGTCCATGGCGCGCACGCCGCCGAGCGGCACGTGCCGCGGCTCGAGCAGCAGCGCGCGCGGCCCGTCGCAGTCGGTGGATCCGCCGTCGACCGCCTCCCCGGCGTCGACGTCGTAGCGGGTCATCGCCGTCGCCCTCCGCGCGCGCCTCAGGCCGGCTGCTCGGGGGGAGTGGCCGCATTCTGCGGCGTGCCGTGCGGCCAGTCCACGATCGCCCCGGCGACCTCGTTCTCGGTGAGGTACGACGCGATGAACGGGCACAGGGGCACGATGGTGTCGCCGCGCCGGGCGACGTCCGCCAGCGCCTCGGCGGCGAGGACGTCGCCGAGGCCGCGGCCGCGGAAGGCCGGATCGATCACGGTGTGGACGAACCGGATCTTGCCCTGCTCCTGCGAGAACTCCGCGTAGCCGGCCAGCGTCTCGCCCTCGCGCGTCGCTCCGGCGTCGGGGGCGTCCGACACGTAGATCTCGTAGCGGTTCCGGTCGTCCACGCGCTCGACCCTCGTGTTCGTCATGCCTCCACGCTACGAGGTCCGCGGGCCACGGGGAACCCATCCGGCCGTTCACAGGCGCGCGGCGCAGATCGGCTGTCCACATCCGGCGCGCGGTGTCGGCCGCCCCGCCTACGCTGGAGGCATGACCCTCGGCGCGCTTCCCGACCCGTACGAGGGGTGGGCGCCGTCCGAGGAGGCGCCGCCGGACCCCTACGGCGACGAGTACTGGGAGCCCGACTACGCGGGCGGGCCCATCCCGTGGGGTGGCTCGCAGGACGCGGCTCCATCCGCCGCGCCCGCTCCGTCGGCCGCGCCGGCGACAGCCACGCCGCGGCCGTCGCGATTCGGCACGGCGCTCGAGGCGCTCAAGACCGTCTACGGCTACGACGCCTTCCGGGGCGACCAGGCCGCGATCGTCGAGCAGGTCGTCGGCGGCGGCGACGCGGTCGTGCTCATGCCCACGGGCGGCGGCAAGAGCGTCACGTATCAGGTGCCGGCGCTCGTGCGCGAGGGCACGGGCCTCGTCGTCTCGCCGCTCATCGCGCTCATGCACGACCAGGTCGACGCGCTGCGCGCCAACGGCGTGAACGCGGCCTACCTCAACTCCACGCAGAGCCCCGCCGAGCGCGCGCAGGTGGAACGCGACTACGTCTCGGGGCAGCTCGACCTGCTCTACGTGGCGCCCGAGCGCCTCAACTCGGAGGCGACCCTCCGGCTGCTCGAGCGCGGCGCGCTGAGCGTCATCGCGATCGACGAGGCGCACTGCGTCAGCCAGTGGGGCCACGACTTCCGCCCCGACTATCTCGCCCTCGGCGGGCTGGGGGAGCGGTTCCCCGGCGTGCCGCGCATGGCGCTCACCGCCACCGCCACGCGCGAGACGCACCGAGAGATCACCGAGCGGCTCCGGCTGCCGGACGCGAAGCACTTCGTGGCGAGCTTCGACCGCCCGAACATCCGCTACCGGATCGAGGCGAAGACCGAGCCGCGCAAGCAGCTGCTGTCCTTCATCCGCGCCCAGCCCGAGGGATCGGCGGGAATCGTCTACGCGCTCAGCCGCAAGTCGGTGGAGGAGACGGCGACGTTCCTGGCGGGCAACGGCATCGACGCCATCCCGTACCACGCGGGGCTCGACGCGGCCACGCGGTCGCGCCATCAGTCCCGCTTCCTGCGCGAGGACGGCGTCGTCGTCGTGGCGACCATCGCCTTCGGCATGGGCATCGACAAGCCGGACGTGCGCTTCGTCGCCCACATCGACCTGCCGAAGTCCCTCGAGGGCTACTACCAGGAGACCGGCCGCGCCGGTCGAGACGGCGAACCGGCCGTCGCGTGGATGGCCTACGGACTGGGCGACGTCGTGCAGCAGCGGCGCATGATCCAGCAGGGCGAGGGCGACCGCGCCATCCGGCAGCGCCAGCAGCAGCATCTCGACGCGATGCTCGCCCTGTGCGAGACGGTGGACTGCCGCCGTCAGAACCTGCTCGCGTACTTCGGGCAGGAGTCGGGCCCGTGCGGCAACTGCGACACCTGCCTCGAGCCGCCCGAGGTGTGGGACGGCCTCGTGCCCGCCCAGAAGCTGCTCTCCACGATCGTGCGGCTGCAGCGCGAGCGCAATCAGGCGTTCGGTGCCGGTCACCTGATCGACATCCTGAGGGGGGCCTCGACGGATCGCATCCGCAAGATGCGACACGACGAGCTGTCGACCTATGGGATCGGCAAGGACCTGTCGGAGCAGGACTGGCGCAGCGTCATCCGCCAGCTGCTCGCCCGCGGCCTGCTCGTGGCCCAGGGCGAGTACGGCACCCTCGCCATGAGTCCGGCCGGTGCGGGCGTGCTCCGCGGCGAGACGCCGGTGCGCCTGCGGCGCGATGTGATCGGCCGCGTCTCGCGCGCGAGCGGCCCGAAGAAGTCGTCGACCGCCGAGCAGCTCGCCCCCGACGACCGGCCGCTGTTCGAGGCGCTGCGCGCCTGGCGCGCGGAGCAGGCGCGCGAGCAGGGGGTGCCGGCCTACGTGGTGTTCGGCGACGTCACGCTGCGCGCCCTCGCCGAGCACCGCCCCGCCTCGATCGCCGATCTGGACGGCATCACGGGCATCGGCGCGAAGAAGCGCGACGCCTACGGCGACGCCGTGCTCGAGGTCATCGCCGCGCACTGACCGGCACCGTGCACCGGCCGCGGTCCGCGGGCGCCGCGTCGCCGCGGTGCGCCCTCGCCGGGCGTCATCCGAGCGCGCCCGAGCACAGCGCGAGCGCGCCCTCGGCGAGCTCATCGCCGCGCGGCGGACGCCCGCCGGGCCAGCCCTGCCCGGGCATCCGAAGGGCGTAAGGCGGATTCCGCGATCCATCAGCAGCTCGGCCTGACCTTCGTCACCGACGGCGTCATCGACAGCGCGGGGATCGAGCTCGGCGCCGTCTCGTCGACCGCCACCGCGGCCGGCGATCCCGTGACGGGCGCGGTCGACATCGCCTCGCAGTACCAGATCGCCGACGCGCAGCTGGAGCTGTCCAGCCCGCTCGTCGCCGGCCTGACGACCACGCTCGACAGCGTGCTGACCCAGGCGATCGGCTCGACGCTCGACGCGGCGGTGGGACCGGAGGGACTTCTCGGATCCGCCCTGGCGGCCGCCGATCTCAACCTGTCGGTCCTCGGTCTCGCGACGGTCGACGTCTCGACCGGCACCATCGGCGTCGACGGCGTCGAGGAGGGCGTCGACGCGCTCATCCAGCAGCTGCTGCTCACCCCGCTGCAGGACGAGGCGGGCATCGCGTCGATCGACCTCGCCAACGGCCAGATCACGGTCGACCTGCAGCGCATCTCGTACGCGGAGAGCACGACGGGCCTGAACGGCCTGCCGGCGAACACCTCGCTGCTGAACGCCGCGACGCTCACGGCCATCACCGACGCCGGTGCCGAGGCGCTCGGCACCCGGACGGCGCGCGTGCAGGCGAGTCTCGCCGGCCTCATCGGCAACCTCTCGGCTCAGGGGGGGGGGGGGGGGGGGGGGGGGGGGGGGGGGGGGGGGGGGGGGGGGGGGG